>CAZDEC010000006.1:57180-76222 GCA_964504295.1 uncultured Thioalkalispiraceae bacterium | reverse complement strand
GTCGTTTATCGTATGGGCTCACCATATGTTTACCGTGGGTATGCCAGCAGCGGGTGAACTCTACTTTATGTATGCAACCGTTATGATTGCAGTACCAACAGCGGTTAAAGTCTTTAACTGGACGGCCACTATGTGGAAAGGTTCGATGACATTTGAAGTGCCAATGTTATGGGCTATCGCATTTGTATTCTTATTCACAATAGGTGGTTTCACTGGCTTGATGTTGGGTGTTGTTCCCGTTGACTTCCAATACCACGATACTTATTTCGTTGTAGCTCATTTCCATTACGTACTGGTAACAGGTGCCTTGTTTGCGATTATTGCTGGTGTTTACTACTGGATGCCTAAATGGACAGGTAATATGTTTGATATCACGCTTGCTAAGTGGCATTTCTGGGTATCGACTATTTCGGTGAATATTTTGTTCTTCCCACAACATTTCTTAGGTCTGGCCGGTATGCCTCGTCGTATTCCTGACTATGCTTTACAGTTTGCGGAGTTCAATCAAATTTCATCAATCGGTGCCTTTATCTTTGGTGGCACACAGTTGTTATTCCTTTATATCATTATTAAATGTGTTAAAGGTGGCGATAAAGTGTCTGACGAAGTTTGGGAAGATGCAAAAGGTCTTGAGTGGGAAATACCATCTCCAGCGCCTTACCATACGCATGTAACACCACCAACAATTAAGTAATACCACCGGCAGCGCTTGTCATAGTGACAAGTGCTGCATAAGTGCTACTAAGTTGTTGCGATAAGGAATATTAAGTATCTCTAACTTGTAACAGGAAAGAGATACTAAAATTTAAGTAAGAGACATTAAGCAGTATGAATGAAGAACAGAAGAAAGGTGTACGTAAAACAGTCACGATTTTAGTGATTGTGGTTGTTGTATTTTACGCCTGGTTATTCATTCGAGGATAAGATGAAAACTGAAACAGCTAAGCAGGCAAAAGCAAATAATAACAAAACAGTATGGAAACTTTTAATTGTTGTAGTAGCAATGTTTGGTTTTGGTTATGCCCTGGTTCCTTTATATGATGTTGTTTGTCAGGTTTTGGGTATAGGACGTTTTGCTGATATTGAATCTGGCAAATATGACCCAAAGGCGCAAGAGCAAGTTGTTAAGGAAATGGCTGCGCACAAAGACTTAACACGAAATATTAAAGTCGAGTTTATTACGGTTTTAAATGGTGGGATGAAATGGGAGTTTAAGGCTCTGCAAAAAGAAATAATTGTTCATCCAGGTATTATGAATACAGTTGATTTTTATGCAAAGAATTTAACAGGGCGAGATATTATCGCTCAGGCAGTACCTAGAATATTACCGGGTAATGCTGCAAAATATTTTACAAAAATAGAATGTTTCTGTTTTACGCAGCAAACATTCAAAAAAGGTGAAGCACGACAAATGCCATTAAAGTTTATGGTTAATCCGGCCTTACCAAAAAGTATTAATACTATTACGTTGTCGTATACGTTTTTTGATACACAGCCAGTAGCATTAAAATAATTTAATTATAAAGAGAAAGAGGGGTAGTTATGTCACACGATGCACAAGGCAGCTATTATCTTCCGGAGCCAAGTTACTGGCCTTTGGTTGGTTCGATTGGTTTATTTCTGGCCACGGGTGGTTTTGCGATTGCATTAACTAATCAGGTCGATGGCTCACTAGGTAACATGACCATATCGTATATTGGTTTAGCGATTGTTATTTTTATGCTGTTCGGTTGGTTCGGTACTGTTATTAAAGAAAGCATGGCTGGTAAATATGACGCGCAGGTGGATACATCTTTTCGTATGGGAATGATGTGGTTTATCCTGTCAGAAGTTATGTTCTTTGCCGCATTCTTTGGCGCACTTTACTATATGCGCAATTTCTCGGTGCCCTGGTTAGGCGGCGCAGGTAATAATGCATTAACCGGTGAGATTTTACACAATGGTTTCGATGCGGTGTGGCCAACAAATGGTCCCGGCAATGTCGGTGGTGACTATGAACCAATGCCTGCAACAGGCTTGCCATTATGGAATACCATTATCCTGTTAACATCAGGTGTTACGTTAACCTGGGCACATCATGCATTAAAAGCAGGTAAAAATACGCAGTTGGTATTAGGATTGTTTGTCACGGTTGCGTTAGGTGTATTGTTCTTAAGTTTTCAAATTTATGAATATGGTCATGCTTATAGTGAATTAAATCTTAAGTTAACGACTGGTGCATACGGCACAACCTTCTTTATGTTAACAGGTTTCCATGGTTTCCATGTATTTGTTGGCGCCACAATGTTACTTGTTATGTTAATCCGTGCAATGAAAGGTCATTTTACAGCCGAGCATCACTTCGCTTTCGAAGCTGCTGCCTGGTACTGGCATTTTGTTGATGTGGTTTGGTTAGGTTTATTTATCTTTGTATATTGGTTGATATAACAAAGGGCTGATTTGCCACGGAAAAAGGCGGAGCTTGCTCCGCCTTTTTCGTGAGTTAAGATTAATTTTTAGTTGTGATTTAGTATGAATAATTGCTAACGATCAGCAATTTATGGTTTGACTAAGCTTTATATTCGTTGTGGGGATATATATCCAAGCTTATACATTATAAGTAAAAATATAAGTAAGACAATTGAACTTGCGATTCGTACGGTTAATGCTTTAACCGTACGACTTGTTTTACTCTTGTCTTTGCCCATTGTATATAGTGCAAAAAACAGGCTAAATACAATGAAGAAAAAAACCAGTACAATTAAACTTTTAACAATCATTATATAACCTCACGGTTGCTATCGAGCAACTAAAACATTAACGAATATACTAATTTTAACTCAGTCGTGATTATTATGGCACTACATTTCAAAATTAAATTAGCTCCGGTAGTTGCAACAGCGATAGTATTGCCAATCTTGATGTCGCTGGGTTTCTGGCAGCTAGATCGAGCCGAGATTAAGCAACAGACACTTGCGCGATACGAGGCAAGAGCAAATCAATCCGCTATGCATCTAACGGCTTCCGATAGCGTGGCTAATATGCAGGCTGCTGATATTCAGTACGCTCAATTGCAGGTATCAGGACGTTATGATACTGCTCACAGCTTTTTAATTGACAATCGGGTGCACCAATCAAAAGTAGGTTTTTACGTGGTGACCCCATTTTTGGTCGAAAACTCAAAAAATGTTATTTTAGTGAATCGTGGCTGGATAAAAGCAAAACAATATCGGACTGAATTGCCAGAATTCTCGACCAGCCCGGAAAAAATAAGTCTAAAAGGTACGGTATATGTGCCATCTAAGAACTTTTTTTCGGTAGAAAATGGTAAAATCAAGCCTCAGAACTTCCCTGTGATTGTACAAAATATTGATTTTGTCGCAGTAGCTGAAATATTGAATAGGGATGTTTATCCGTTTGTTTTGCGTTTAGAGCCAAAAAACAAAACGGGGTTTGTGCGTGATTGGAAGGTTGTTACTTCATCGCCGCAGAAGAGTCAGAGTTATGCAGCGCAGTGGTTTACGATGGCATTGGTTGTGGTATTACTATTTTTAAAATCGAGTATTAAATATAATCGGGAGAAAGCTGTTTAAGCAGTGGAATTATTTTATGACAGACAACAATCAATCAACATCATTGCCAGACGAAGCACAGATCCGTAAAAACAAAATAACAATGATTTTGCTATTCCTGATGTTTGTTGCACCAATACTTGCTGCCGTTTATATTTTCAATACCAACTCAGCTGATTCTTATAAAACCAAAAATCGTGGCAATTTAGTTCGTCCGGCAAAAGAGTTAAAAAACATTGAGCTGCAGTATGTTGCAGATAAAAGCCCCTATAAATTAGTCAATCAGGAACATTTGTGGTTAATGGTTTATATCGGAGCAGGGGAATGTGACGATAAATGCAAACGTCAGTTAGTTGTTATGCGTCAAACCCGACTTGCACAGGGTGGCGAGTTCACACGAATAAACCGACTATACGTAATGCTAGATAGGCAATCTGACCAGTTTATGAAAGAAGTTAAAGAATATCACCCTGGTTTAGCAATTGTTAACGGCTCTAAAGCACAGACTGAAAATATTATTTCTCAGTTTTACTTAGATGACCAAGTTGCAGTGGGTCAGTCGAATAGAATTTACATCGTCGACCCGATTGGGAATTTAATGATGTACTATGACTTTGATGCCCGCGCAGCCGATATCGCAAAAGATCTGGCACGTTTATTAAAAGCATCACAAATGGGTTAAGTGTAAATTCATGGAAGGAGCAACCGGCTTTATTAAAAATGGCCAACTAAAAATGTGCCTGAATTGATAAGTCTTATTAGAAATAGGTAAGCAAAATGCAGCAAATATATTTTCGTCGAATCGCTCTTGTGGCAACAGCACTGGCACTTTTTGTTGTTGTGCTTGGTGCTTATGTTCGCTTATCGGATGCGGGCCTGGGTTGTCCTGACTGGCCAGGTTGTTATGGTCATTTTACGGTTCCCGAGGCCGACCATCATGTGGCTGCGGCAAATGAGGCCTATCCAGATCGTCCTGTCGAAGCCCATAAGGCCTGGAAAGAAATGATTCACCGTTATTTTGCCAGTACCCTAGGTTTACTTATTATTGCACTCGCTTTTATTGGTTGGAAGAATAAAAGAATTCCGGGGCAGCAATATCGTCTACCATTATTTTTAGTTGGGCTGGTTATATTCCAGGGGTTACTGGGGATGTGGACCGTAACCATTAAGCTTAACCCCACTATCGTGATGTCGCATTTAATTGGTGGGATGACAACATTGTCATTACTTTGGTGGTTAAGCCTGCGACAGAGTAAAATGTTTTTGCCACATTCATCCTACCCAACACAATTAAAACCTTTTACAGGTATTGCAACTATCGGTTTAATTATCGTTGCCTTTCAAATAATGTTAGGTGGATGGACAAGTGCAAATTATGCTGCCCTGGTCTGCGCTGATTTTCCAACTTGTCAGGGTTATTTGATGCCCCCCACCGATTTTGCAGAAGCTTTTGATTTGTGGCGTGGTACAGAAATTAATTTTGAAGGTGGCGTACTGGATAATACGGCACGTATGACTATTCATTTTGTGCACAGGATAGGCGCATTAATTACCTTCCTATTTATAGGTTGGTTAGGCCTTAAACTTGTTTTTGGTAGTGATGTGGCCATGCTTAACCGGCTCGGTCGTATTTTACTTTTTTTGCTTATCGCTCAAATATCATTAGGCATTGCCAATGTTTTATTATCACTGCCATTGCTTGTTGCTGTTGCGCATAATGGCGTTGGCGCATTACTATTGTTGACACTGGTTACGCTTAACCATACTGTCAGTCCACCTTCTCGAATTTAATTAACGACTAGCATAAAACCGGTTTCAGATTATGACAACAGCAACATTTAACGATTATTATGAGCTTTGCAAACCACGCGTTGTCATGCTTATTATTTTTACTGCCGTTATTGGTATGTTTATGGCGGTACCTATGCCGCAGGACTTGCCTCTAATAGAAACAATTTTCGGCACACTCGGTATTGGTCTTGCTGCTGCCTCCGCAGCCGCTATAAACCAGATTGTTGAACAGAAATTTGATGCACAAATGAAGCGAACGGAAGCTCGCCCACTTATTACAGGTGGTATTACCCGGAAACAGGCACTAATATTTGCGGCTGTTATTGGCATAGTTGCAATGGCAATGCTTATATTATTGGTTAATCCATTAACCGCCGGGCTAACCTTTTTATCCTTGATTGGTTATGCTTTTGTTTATACGATTTATTTAAAGCATGCAACACCACAAAATATTGTTATTGGTGGTGCAGCAGGTGCTGCTCCCCCCGTCCTTGGCTGGGCGGCAGTGACAAATGATGTGACAGTCGATGCATTGATTTTATTTTTAATTATATTTGTATGGACGCCACCACATTTCTGGGCGCTGGCTATTGCTAGGAAAGATGAATATGCAAAAGTAGATATTCCAATGTTACCTGTAACACATGGGGTTAAATTTACCCGCCTGCAAGTATTACTTTATACTGTTCTATTACTAATCGTTACAGCACTACCATTCTTGTCCAAAATGAGCGGCCTTGTATACCTAACGGCTTCCGCTATTTTGGGTGGAATATTTTTATACTATGCGATAAAAATGCAGGATCCAAAGTTGACAGGCATGCCAATGAAAACGTTTGGATATTCGATTGTGTATCTAATGCTGTTGTTTAGTTTTTTGTTGATTGACCATTATGTTGCTTAGTTATTATCTTTATTAATCAATAATATATTCACGTTTAAATTTGTTTGCTCAGCAATATTTCCACTTTTTTTGAAAGTTTATTATTCGCTCTTAATATATTGATCATCTTACGTGCTTCAAACATCAAGTCGCTTCGGTAGTGTTAATAAGCTAAATTGAAGGTCTTCTTTGGCACGAAAAATATATGCATAAACTTCGCTTGAGCTAACTTTATCTGTGCCGTTTAAGCTGTTTATTTTATATATAAGCTCAAAAAGTAGTTGATAAACATCCGTTGGGGTGTATTTAATTGGTGTTGGAGATGCGGCCGGTTATGGTTAATAGCATAATTTTAGAGTTTATTAAGAGTCGATAATTGCTGTTCGTAGACGTGCATAGGCTTCTGTGCTTTTTCATTCGAGATGGGTATTTGTAAGTTGTTTATGTTTTTAGATGATAAAATTTTGCTGACGATTCTATCGGCATATTCAACACCAGCATAAACATCACTCGGTGTATATTTTTGCACAGCATGAACAGGGGAAACAAACAGGATAGTGAAAATGAGAGAGAGCTTGCCAAGTAAAGATAACCAGCCACTCGTAATGTGTTTAGTAATCTTGGATATCGGCAAAAATGCTAATTAGTTTAGGTAAATCGGCTAGTAAGGGAATGACAAGTTTAACGGTTAGTATGTAACATGTTGATTATAAGTGTATATATCTTCCCTGTATTTTCGAGTACAGCTTAAAGTGTATTGTGTGGTTCCAATTTAGCACTATTAGTTGGTTTATTTGGCTTTGAAGAAGTATTTTTATAGTTACGGCAAAGCTCATAAAGGTTTTCGGCATGCCATTTAGAGTGAGTGTTAGCATATAAATGTGTATTTAAGCTCTGAATTTTTTCACTAATAGGTGACTCCAGCAGGTTTGCCAAAGACGTTAAGTTTTGTGGTGGACTCATTGGAAATAAAATGGCAGCCCAATTGAGTAATGCCGATTTAGTGTCAGAGGCATTATTTGCAGCGCAGCTTATTTTTAAATATTTTAAACTTACTGAGAGTGATTGAGCGTTACTATCATTTTTTATAGTATTGTTTTTCTGTGAGCGTTTGAGTTTAAGTAAAAGTAGCAGTGTAGCAAACCATAACAGTAAGAGCACCAGGCTAATCCAACGCCAAACAAAGTTTTCTCCAGTTGTATTGTGAATAATATTTTTTGTCGATGTAGAGGATGAATCCTGTATTGCTGAATCGATAGGTTCAGGTAGCGCCGCGAGGGGCTCTGACGTAGCGGCGGCTATAACATTGAATTCTCGTTTAGAAAGATGTGCAATATCTATCTTATTTGTTTTTGTGTTCCACCAAGGTATATCAATAGCAGGCAAAATATAAGTGCCTGGCTTAGTGGGTATATAGGCAATTTTTTGTTTACGGATAGAGGATATTCCTTTGCCACTTAGCTTATCTTCAAGTACGGGTTTATCTGGGTATTGCTTTAAGTTTTCTAGTGTAGAGGCTTCAAGCTCAGGCAGTTGAGCCGAGGTTAAGGCATCGGCCACAATGGTAATTGTGCGGGTAATGGGTTCACCTGCAGTAAATATTGTATTTTGCGGCCAGTCTTCAGTTAATTTGATAGATGAGCTGGGTAGCCAGTTTTTAGCTTTAAATGATGCAGGTATATCGCGAACAGGTATGTCCAGTTTATTGCTCTGGAATCTTTTTTGAGTTGTAAAACTATTGAATGAATCGAAGAATCCACCGCGTGCGTTATTGGACGGAATGCTGACTTCAGCAACAACGGGCTGAATTTTTAAAATACCTTTATGTTGAGGAAAGACGGCAAACTGCCTTTCAACAATAATAAAGGCTTTGGAGCCGCGATAGGTTTTATATTGCCTGTCTTTGCCTATAGTTTTAACAATGGCATCGCTATCATCAATGCGTAGCGCGCTAATCTGATAGTTGCTAATATTTTTTGCAACTAGCAGGCGGGCGGTGATAATTATTTGTTGCTGTAAAAATGCCGAATCATTTCGTGCTTCTAGCTCAACAATAAAATCTTGTGAAGGATTATTCGCTGAGGAGACAGGTGTATTTTTTACGTTAATTTCAACTTCGGGAGCCAGATCCTTGCCGAATTTAATTGCAGGGATAATAAACTTACCGGTATTTTTAGCGGCTAAGGAAATAATCCATTTTTTGGTGCGCTTGAAGTCACCGTTGATCATGCTAATGTTACTACTTGTTTGCTTTCCTAATATCGTAAAGTTTTTTTCTATAGGGGAAAAATCAGGATCATCGTCAACCGAGCCTTCTGCTGAATAGATGAGCCGGAATGAATCAGAAATAAGCACTGGTGAAACATCAAGCTGAGCTGTTATAGTGGCCGCATTGATTGCAGTGCTGAATAAAAGTAATAGTAGTGCCGTTATCAGTTTGTAATATTGATTCATAATAAAGCCATATTTATAGAGTAAGTTACCAGTTTTTCTTTTCAGATTTTCTTTTATCCTGGCGTTGATATTGGTATTTAAATTTGTTTCTAAGTAATCCGCCGGGATCATCCTTGATTTGTCTTAGCCATTGTTTAGTAATTAGTTGAGCTTGTTTCTTTTCTTTATCCTGTTCTGACTCGGTCTTTTGTGACTCTTTAGCTGCATTCTTTTTATCAAAATCTTTTTTAGATGAATTGGCTTGTTTTTTTTCTACAGATTTACTTTTTGAAGCCTCAGTTTTTTCATCTTTGTTTGCTTTATCCGAGTGATTACTATTATTCTCTTTCTTAGAAGACTTTTTCTGATTACTATTGGACTGTTGATTCGATTGTGATTGTTTAGAATTTTTACTTTTACCTTGTTTGGACTGACTGTCCTTTTTTTGTTTTGCACTGTTTTTATTATCTTTGGATGAAGATTTTTTATTTTTATCAGATTGCTGCTTTTTCTGTAGTAATAATTTTTTGTTAAATGCCGCGTCTTCATGCTTAGGATCAAGTTTAAGCGTCTTATCGTATTCATTAATTGCCTTGTCGATATCGCCTAATTTGGCAAAGGCATTGCCTCGGTTGTAATGTGCATTGGGGGTGTTTAACGTATCGAGTTCAGTAATCGTTTTTTCGTATTGCTTATCCTTGTAATACGCAGATGCTTTCCAGCGTTTATCATTGAACAGCTCAGCTGCTTCAGCTGGCTTATTATTGCGGTATAACTTTTCAGCGCGCTGATCAGAATTAGACCATAGAGAATCCCATAAAGAATTAGCATAGACGGGTTGCGGCGGTTGCAGTAACAGCAGGATAAAAATAAAAAGAACACCGCGTCTAAAAAATAATAAAGACAGTGGTATAACAACGAATAATAGCCAGGGCCCCTGCTCATACCAGCTATCTGTTTTCAAACTGGATTTTTTAGTAGCCTTATCAGCTTCGAAACGGTTTTTATTAAACAAGGAAGACAGTCGATTAATATCAGCGTCGTCTGGGTTAATAATACTTAGATAACCTTTGCCTAAACGACTTGCGCTCTGTAATTCTGCCAGCGCTAGCTTAGGTATAACAATGGCACCGCGACGATCCTTAACAAAACCGCCTACTTCCTGCGGAATGGGTGCGCCAGCTTTTGTTGCTACAGCTAAAATTGAAATTCGGTGATTTTTAGCGGCATCTTTAATGGCATTGTTCGCTTTGGCTTTGATGTCATCGGTTACCAGAAGAATATCGCCATGTATAACACCGGCATTCTTAAGCAGTTGTACGGCCTTTTTTATTGCCAGATCTGTTCGGCTACCCTGGGCAGGCATTAAGTCGGTCGTCAGGCTGGGGAGTAAGGCGGTAATAGTCGCAACGTCATCGGTTAAGGGGCTAACCACATAAGCACTGGCCGCATAAACGAGTAAAGCTGTTTGGCCGAGTTTCCGTTGTTTCAGTATGTCGGTTATTTTGAGCCGGGCGCGGATTAGACGAGAGGGTTTTATATCGGCGGCATCCATCGAACGAGAAAGGTCCAGTGCAATAACTAAAGCAGATTGTTCCTTAAAGACAGGCTGTGGACGTTTTTCCCATGCTGGTCCGGCAAGCGATGTAATCGCAATCAGCCCAATAATAAACACCAATAGGCTGGAATGAGATGACTGTTTGCCTGATTGGCCTATTAATAAATGTGGCAATAATTTAGGATCAATAATCGATTGCCAGCTACGACTTGATTTTTGTTTTTTAAATTGAAGCATGGCCAATAGTAGAAGAGGAATAATGGCATAAAACCAGACCGGCCTTATAAAATGTAAGGCATGAAAAAAATCTACTATGTTGCTGAAAAGCTCCATTATATAGGTTCAACCTGTGAAGCCTGTTTAGTTTCAGCATTTAGTGAAAGGTTAAAAGGCATTAGCCGGATTAAAGCTATCATAAAGGCGACAATAAAAGCACCTGACAATGGCCAGTAATATAAAGCGCTGATGGGGCGAAAATATTGTGATTCTTTTTCGGTTGGTTCTAGTTTATTCAATAAGCTATAAATTTTTTGCAATTGTTCAACATCGCGAGCACGAAAATAACGGCCACCGGTTTTTTCTGCAATAGCGGTCAAGGTTTTTTCATCTAAATCGGCTGATGGGTTAATGCGCTGGTTGCCAAAAAAAGAACGTCGAATCATTTCATCGGCACCAATACCAATGGTATATATTTTTAATCCGTTTAATGCAGCAAGTTCGGCTGCTTTTACAGGCTCGATACTGCCTGCTGTGTTGGCGCCATCGGTTAACAGAATAAGCACTTTGTTTTCTTTTTTATCGACTGGTTGTTCACTATTAGACCGGATCAGTCGTTTAACGGCTAAACCTATCGCATCACCGATAGCAGTTTCTTTGCCAGCCAAACCGATCTCTGATTCGAGCAATAAAGTCTTAACTGTCTTTCTATCGAAGGTGAGCGGGGTTTGTAAATAAGCCTGTCGGCCAAAAAGGATTAGGCCGAGTCGGTCACCAATACGCTGGTCAATAAATTGGCTGGCGACATATTTTGTTGCTTCTAAACGGTTAACCGTGCGGCCATTAATTTTAAAATCTTCAACTTGCATTGAGCCGGAAAGATCAACGGCCATCATCAGGTCTCGCCCACTTACTGGCAGGGCAACTGAATCACCTAACCATTGAGGTCTTGTTGTAGCAAGAATGAGCAGACTCCATGCGATTAAAGACAAAATAAAGATAAATGGTTTTTTAGCAACAGCCCCCTGGTTGCTGGCGGCATCGTTAAAGTCATTCATAAAGGGAACACGCAAGGCTGCATCCGAGAAATTATTTTTTGCCGGCAAGATAAAATATGCGAGTAGTGGCAACGGTAGTAATGCCGCCGCCCATGGCCATAAAAACTGAATCATGCTGTATCCTCCTGCAGCTTAGATACTTTTCTGTGGGCATTTTTACTGTTTGCTTTTTTGGGTAATGCATTAAGCCAGTTTTGAGTGGTTTGCAATAGTGCATTCACATCAAGGCTAATATTCTTTTTGTAAGGTGCGTTGATTAATGCATCGCGTAATGATTGGCTAAAGTATTTTTTTTCAGTAAGTTTATTCAGGCTCTCGACCCAGGCATCACCAGTGAGTTGAGCAACTTCTTCACGGCCATGATAGGTCATGCTTATTTGACGTAATAATTTTGATAGTGACTGTATAAGCTGTTGGCTATTATTGTTTTGATTATACTCAGAACAGATTTTATCAAAAGCCTGCTGACTGATTTTATTCAACGGAACGTAAGTAAGCCGTTTATACAATTTAGGTATTAAATAAATGGCCACGCAAAACACAATTAAAATAATCCACCAACCGGGTGCCGGTGGCCACCATGATACGGCATCAGGGAGATGAATATCACGTAGTGCTGTTGTATTTTGAATTTGTGGGTTCATATTCTATAAAAAGTGGTACGTTTATCTTTTGCGGCTTAAATTAAGGCCTTGCTGTAGAGCATTAAGCAGTGGTTGATGGGTTGATATTGTCATATAAAAAATACCAAACTTTTTACAGCAATCTTTTAAGTATTGTTGATGGGCAGTAAAACGTTGCTGATAATGCTCGCGTCCTGTTTTATTGGCGGTGTTAATCGTCAATTCATTTAGGCCGTTGCTTAGTTTGTAATAGCCTGCGGGTGGCAATTGCTGTTCGAGCGGGTCACTAACAAAAATCATTACCAAATCATTGTGTTTAGCCATTTTAGCCAGGCTTGATTCGGTATGTTGGTTGATGTTTCTAAAATCAGAAATTAAAAAAATTAAACTGCCTGGTTTAGTTACGCGGCGCAGGCGATCCAGTGCCATGTTGACTGTATTATTGGTCGGATTTAACTCAGGTTCGGTTGTATTATTTGTTTGCCAGGCGCTATGTTCGGCAATGCGTTTTAAAAAATGCAGGGTTGCCGATTTACCGCGCTGTGGTCTTAATTCGGTGTGTTGTTGTTCAGAAAAAATAAGCCCACCGAGCCGGTCGCTATGTTGTGAGCTGCTCCAGGCGAGTAAGGCCGCCGCTTTTGCTGCCAGTACCGATTTGTACATTTGTTGGCTGGCAAAAAACATCGGCTTACGCAGATCCAGCCAGATTAAAACTGGCCGTTCGCGTTCTTCACGGTATAATTTTGTGTGCGTTTTTCCGGTACGTGCGGTAACGCGCCAGTCGATGCTACGAATATCATCACCGGGCTGGTATGGGCGAGATTCATCAAACTCCATTCCTCGGCCTTTAAAGGCCGACGTGTAGTTGCCACTGAGTTGCGAATGGATGCGTCTTGATTTGAGCGGTAACTGGTTTGCCTGCCGGTTAAGTTTAATCAGGCTTTCAAGCTTTACCCTAATAATATCGTCTGCCGCCTGGGATAAATGTTGGGATAACGATGAGGAATTATTTAAATTCATATCAAAAACGGCTTAAGGTACGGCAATACGCGAAATCAGAGTATCAATAAATTTATCTTTGCTAATGCCTTCGGCTTCGGCCTCAAAGCTTAAAATAATACGATGGCGTAAAACGTCATGCGCCATTTCCTGTATGTCTTCGGGGGCAACAAAGTCGCGTCCGGCTAACCAGGCATGGGCACGGGCGCAGCGATCCAGTGCAATACTGGCGCGCGGGCTGGCTCCGTATTCGACCCAGCTTGCTAAATCTTTACCGTAGGCATCGGGCTTGCGGGTTGTGGTCACAATATGCAGCAAATAGTCTTGCAGGTTGTCGGCCATGTAAATATCGAGTACTTGCTGGCGGGCATTAAATAAGTCGGCTTGAGACATTTGCGAGTCAGGCATTACTGACTCCGCGGTGTTACTTTTAGCTTCATTGCGGTTTAATTCCAGAATAGCTTTTTCTGCTGCGACATCTGGGTAATCGACAAAAACATGTAATAAAAATCGATCCAGTTGCGCTTCGGGTAAGGGGTAGGTGCCTTCCTGCTCAATCGGGTTTTGTGTTGCCATTACTAAAAACAGTTCGGGTAGCGTATAGGTGGTTGAACCGACGGTAATAGTACGTTCGGCCATGGCTTCTAGTAGTGCCGATTGTACTTTTGCCGGGGCACGATTTATTTCGTCGGCTAACACCAGGTTGTGAAAGAGCGGTCCCTGTTGAAACTTGAAGGAGCCGTCCTGGGGGCGGTAAATTTCGGTGCCGGTCAGGTCGGCGGGTAGCAGGTCGGGGGTAAACTGCACGCGTTGAAAGTTACCCTCAATGCCTTCACTCAGTACTTTTATAGCACGGGTCTTGGCCAGCCCGGGCGCGCCCTCGACCAGTAAATGGCCGTCAGCCAGCAGTGCGATAAGCAGGCGGTCAACTAGCCGTTGTTGGCCAATAATATGTTTATTGATGTGATTTTTAAGTTGTTGAATGACTTGTTGTGGCACTTTTTTTCCTCATGCGTTGCGATGGCTATTAAGGGTGTGTTAGGTGTATCGAATACTAGATTATATAAGGTTTTGTCGCTATGAATCCAAGTGGTATTGATGAAATTTTGTAAAATATCGAAGCCGCTCTGTGGGCTAAAATTTCAGGTACATTTAGGACAGAGAAAATTGAATTTAGTTTATATATTTTATTTCAGGGCTGTGCCGTTAGCTTGTAGCAAATGTTGGTGAATACGAAGCTATGCCTACGTTTGTGATTTTGCTAATACCCCGCTGGGCATGGAATGGAGGCTGCGGGCTAATGGACGTGCTATTCGCCTTCCCTGGCCGCTCGACCGCTTCATCCCTGAAGTAGACGGTCCGTTAGTCGGCACCCTCCAATTCAATATCCTTGTCCTTGAGCTCGTTAATAAGTTAACGGGCGACGCTAATTTTGCTAATGTTTTAGTTGGAACTTTTATATTTTTAGGTATGTAGAGAAAGGAAGCAACACAGGCAAATCTCACTAAGGAGATTTGCCCCGTAGAATAATAGTATTGAGTGAGTTTATTTTACCAGACGTCGATTTCTCCCCCGGCGGCAAGTGTTAACGCTTCTATAATAGCATCGGGCGTGCACATAATAGACATAAAACTGTTTTTACCCACCATCGACAGGTCAGGGAAATTCATCGCAATACGGAATTCTGCAAATAGCGCGTAAACCACGCCATTTTGAATAATCATTTCATAGGGAAGGTGGCCAGAAGATTTTATTTTTTGAAAATCAATATTATCCATCACAAATTTATCGCCGCTGCATTGGCTGGTGGTGTTGCCGGTCATCTTAACGCCTATGACGGTCTCATTTTTTCCTCTTAAACTAACCTGGTAAATTTTAGAAACACCAGCGCTGTTGTTATTAAGAGCTTTTTGTACGGCTCTTAGAGCTGTTTTTTGATCGGGGTATTCGGCCAGTTCAAGCCGGTCAGTGAAGTTAGGCATCATCATAAACTGGTATTGGTAGTGGCGTAATTTGTATTTACTTGCGCCCATTTCTGAGCCGAATTCTTTTTTAAAGCCTAAAACTTTTTTAAGGTGTTGTGTAATATCAGCTAAATCAGTTTTTAGGCGGTAAACATGCGCCATATAGGTTGGGTTGGTAAAAGAGAGCTGGGTGATATTATCAACCGTTGTAATACTTACACGTTGAATTGCACCGTAAACACCATTTTCTGATTGTGATGCATAGCGGCGTAATTTTGGACTGGATATAATGAGAATTTCGGTGTTTGCATAGGGTGTATACTGGCCGACTACATCATAGCGAGCCTTTTTTAGGGCTTGTTCTACTTTGTTAGCAATGCCCGCAGTATCTGTTGACTGAACGGTTTGAGCCAGAATAAAAGGTTTGTAAAAAGTTTCATTCGCTAGAGCATCAATGCCATCACTCAAAACAGCGCTTGAGTAAATAGCTGAATAAATAATAGCACCAAGACTGACTAAAATCTTAATTAAGGATAATTTTGATATTTTGAAAATCATGGTGTACCTCTTAATTATAAGCAGTTTTTAACTGCTTATATTCGTAAATTTAAATCATAAAGGGAGAGCAATGAGTAATACAATTGTTCCCCCTTTGTCTGTTTTAAAAGCGCTGTTTTAGTCGCTTAGCTTTCCACCCGTACCCAAGGTGAGTGCTTCTTTAATTGAATCTGGCGCACACATAATCGACATAAAGCTGTTGTCGCCCATCATCGATAAATCCGGGAAGTTAATAGCGATACGAAATTCAGCGTATAACGCATAAACATTGCCACTTTTAATAATAAGTTCATATGGAAGGTGGCCAGAAGATTTAATTTTCTTAAAGTCAATTTTATCCATAATATAAGCATCACCACTGCATTCGTTATCAGTGTTTCCTTTCATGCTGACACCAATAACAGTGACATCTTTACCGTCCAGATCCACCTGGTAAATTTTGCTAACACCGCCATTGTTATTAGCTAATGCCTTGTTAACAGCTGCAATAGCTTCTTGTTGGTCAGCGTATTCGGCTAATTCGAGTCGGTCAGTAAAGTATGGCATCAACCATTTATACTGGTAGTCGCGAAGCTCGTCTTTGGTTAAGCCTTCTTCCGAACCATATTCTTTTACAAAGCCTAAGCTGCTTTTAAGTCCCTGGGTAATGTCGGCAAGATCGGTTTTAAAACGATAAACATGTGACATATAGGTGGGGTTGGTGAACGCAATTTGTATCTCACTGCCGGCTGCCGTCACGCTTACTCGTTGAATGGCACCGTAAACACCGTTATCAGATTGTGTGGCATATTGTTTTAGTGATGGGCTTGTAACGATAATAATATGCGAAGTGTTATATGGTGAATATTCGCCGACTATTTGAAAGCCACCTTTATCCAGTTTAGCCTTTGTATCCGCAATGGCTTGTTTCATGTCGGTTGACTGGATAGTTTGTGCGAGTATAAAAGGTTTTAAATGTGCTTCTGCACTCAGCGCAATGCCGGGCACGAGGCTTGAATATATGAGTGCAGCAAAAGACAGAAGCGATACAAGCATTTGGCGAACAGTTAATTTATTTTTCATTGTGGCTCTCTCATTAATTTATATTAGTATTTTTTGTAATTAAGTCTATACTCGGTTAGTTCTGTATTTAAGGCTCGATTCTATTCAAAAAATACAAGGAGGGTATGTGACTATGGGTACAATTGGGTACATTCTGTCAGGAATCTCAATATGGACAGCCACCTCCCTTGCATATTTAATTCATTGTTTGATGTCGAGTAGGGCAAAATCCGCTTTTTAGGTGAATTTTCCGGGCTTAAGTGCGCATACGCACAGAAAAACACTTGCTAGCTCGATAAAATCCTTTCACATTATTGAAATACAGCAAAGAACCTACACGGGATGAATTATGAGTAATAAACGATTAGCAATTATTGCCACAAAAGGCACATTAGACTGGGGATACCCTCCTTTTATTCTGGCTTCAACGGCAGCTGCGCTAGGTTATGACGTTGAAATTTTCTTTACTTTTTACGGTCTTCAGTTATTAAAGAAAAAGATGAAAGTACAGGTTAGCCCACTGGGCAACCCTGGCATGCCGATGCCGATGGGAATGGACAAATGGTTCCCTGTTATTGGTACTGCTATTCCGGGTATGCAAAGCATTATGACCATGATGATGAAATCTAAAATGAAAGCCAAAGGTGTTGCCAGTTTAGAAGAATTACGTGAATTATGTTTAGAGGCCGAAGTGAAGTTTACAGCATGCCAAATGACGGTAGACCTTTTCGACTTCAATCAGTCTGAATTAATTGATGGTACTGAGTTCGCTGGTGCAGCAAAATTTTTCGAATTTGCAGGTGATTCCGATATATGTTTATATATATAGTATAAGCAAGTATCGAAATTTTTAACAAAACATAAAATAATAATAATAAAAATTATTTAATTTAACGTTATCCAGGAGGATATCATAATGAGTACTTTTAAATTTAAAAACAAATTAGCACTTGTCGCTGTTGGTACAGCATTAAGTGCTTTACCAATGGCTGCAATGGCAACCAATGGTTACTTTGCCCACGGTTATGGTATTACGAGTAAAGGTATGGCAGGTGCAGGCTCTGCTATAACAAGTAATGCGATGAGTGGTGCAACTAACCCGGCGGCACTGGCTAAAGCGGGCAACCGTTTTGACTTTGGTGTTGAGTATTTCGTTCCAGACCGTACTGCGGTAACACGAAGTGATGGTGTTTCATACGATGGTAATGGTGATAGTTCATTTTTAATTCCAGAGTTTGCCTGGAATATGGATATTGATGCGACTAAAACGTTCGGTGTTGTTGTTTATGGTAATGGTGGTATGAATACTAACTATAAATCTATACCACAATACGCTGGCGGCTCAGGTTTTCGAACCGGTGTTAACTTAGAACAGCTTTTTATTGCCCCTACGTTTACGTTTAAAATTAACCCAAAGCACTCGATTGGTGTTTCACTTAATTTGGTATATCAAACGTTTGAAGCAACAGGTTTAGGTGGTTTCTGTGGTTTTAAAGCGGTATGTACAGATCCTAGTGGCGTAGCAGCAAGTGCCCGTGTGGGTCTAACTGACCAGGGTAAAGATAGTTCAACAGGTTACAGCTTAAAAGTTGGTTGGACAGGTGAGCTGACTAGTAGTTTGAATATGGCTTTTGCATATCAAATGAAAACAGACATGAAAGCGTTTAGTAAATACAATCAATTATTTGCAGAAGGTGGTGATTTTGATATTCCGTCTAACTGGACTTTAGGTTTTGCTTTCCAAGCTACACCAGACCTTAATTTACTGCTTGATGTTCAACGAATTAATTATACCGATGTTGCTTCAATCTCTAATCCAAATGGTTCGGGAGCAGGTACAGGTGCTTTAGG
Source organism: uncultured Thioalkalispiraceae bacterium (assembly GCA_964504295.1). GTDB lineage: Bacteria > Pseudomonadota > Gammaproteobacteria > UBA6429 > Thiohalophilaceae > SZUA-37. Next base: position 57,696 of record CAZDEC010000006.1, on the reverse strand, counting down.
TGCAAGTAATGGTCGTGGTTTTGGTTGGGATGATATGACTGTTCTTAAACTTGGTGCAGAGTTTAACGTAAATAGTGATTTGGTTTTACGTGCCGGTTATAGTACAGCGGATCAACCTATCCCTAACAAAGAAACGGCGTTTAACTTAATTGCTCCTGCTGTTATTGAAGAACATTATACTGTTGGTATGACTTATACATTAGCTAACAAATCTGAGTTATCAGCATTTGTAATGTACGCGCCTGAAGTAACAGTAAATGGTACAACAACTACTCCGGGTACAGCTGGTGCGGCTAATATTTCAATGGGCCAAACTTCATTCGGTGTTGGTTACGGTTGGAATTATTAAGAAGTATTATTACTTTCTTAAAGGTTAGGCGGAGGTTCTATTGTTAAAAGAGTCTCTGTAGTGAACTCCTAGAGAGTGTGTAGTGATAGGGAGCAACGAAAGTTGCTCCCTTTTTTAGTGCCCGTTTCCCTTATATTTTTACGGGCACTTATGATCTTTTCCAACCA
>CAZDEC010000006.1:0-57080 GCA_964504295.1 uncultured Thioalkalispiraceae bacterium | reverse complement strand
GGCTGCACCCCAGTCCAAGCCCGTTTCCCTTATATTTTTACGGGCACTTATGATCTTTTCCAACCAGGCTGCACCCCAGTCCAAGCCCGTTTCCCTTATATTTTTACGGGCACTTATGATCCAGACTGGCACCCTTGTTGGTGACTATTTTTTTACTTAAGCTGAACTTATTTTAAGAAAATCCATGGTTATTTACCGGGCAACCCCAACTTCCTACTCTCGCGTGTATTGTTTTTAATGACTCTTTGTGCTTATATATCCCTAGTTCACCTTATTTACAGGCATAATGAGTTATTCCATCCCAATTAGCCCTAAGTTGATACAAGTCATAATTTAATGCCATCGGCTCTGCCTATTCCCCGTTATGTGCGCTAAGTTACAGTATTTACCTAGTAGTGAGAGGAGAATTGTAATATAGGGTTTAAGTCGTAACTATAATAATAAAGACTGGCATGCTTGGCGTAGCCAGATAAATATGCTTAAATATTAAACAACTTGAGGAAGAGGCATTCAGCATGTCAATATCAGCCGCCCCTGTGGCAAATTTATCGACTCATTCTAGCCATAAATTACACGATTTATTGGCTGATTATCCCGACTTGCTTGAGCAAGCCGATGCAGAATGCTGGGCGATGCTTGAAACGGCTAAATTACACACGTTCGATGCAAATACCATCATGTTTAATGAAAATATGGAGTGTAAGCACCTTATGCTGGTTGTTGAGGGGCGCGTAAGAGTATTTAAAGACTCTGATGAAGGCCGTGAAATGACCTTATACCGTGTTGAACCGGGTGAACTTTGTATTCACAACTTAAATAATCTTGTCAATGGTTTGCCTTATCCCATTATGGCACAAGCCGAAACGACCATGCGTGGTCTAATTATTAGCCGTTCTGAGTTTCACAATGCAATGGCAAAATCAGACGGATTCCGTAACTATGTATTGCGCAGTCTGACCGAACGACTTGCTAAAATGGTGAATTTAGTCTCGGGTTTAGCTTTCGACCGACTGGATTTACGCATTGCTTGCTGGTTACATGACCAGTTTGAACGTAATTGTGGCCATCCTATTGCCATTACACACAGTGAATTAGGCCATGAATTAGGTACCACTCGAGAAATGGTCAGTCGTATATTGAAAGATTTTGAGAATAAACGCTGTATTAAGCTAGCGCGTGGCAGTATTCATTTAAACTGTAAAAATACCTTAAAACTGGTTTCGCAGGGTAAAGGTAAGCGTATTAGTTAACCTGAATTCTTCTATACCGCTTCAGTTACTAGAAAATAGTGTCGTTGCCGCGTGATTTTGGTGGGAATGACGTAAGTATTGTTATCCCGAGATAAATACAATTTAGACTTGCTTGTGGTTGAACCCCGGTTGATTTTTCTAATTTCCTTTTAAAAGGTATAGTTTTTTAATGCTGCGTGATAAAAAGCGCTTAAAAACTTACCAGTACTTGCTCCTTCACTTTAGACATATTACAATATTAGCACTTACTTAATTACTATACTCCCGTACTAGGTTATATAGTCGGCTGAAATCCAATAAGATGGCTAAATTCTTATTATCCTCGGCCGCTAACTCATGCACGTTTAGAGTTTACAGATAGAGGCGCTTTTTCATGGCAGCAGCATCACAGCATTCTCCGCAATCATACAATTATGATATCGTCAAAAAATTCACCATTATGGCGCTTGTTTGGGGCATTTTGGGTATGTCTACCGGCCTGTATATATCGTCGGAACTTGCCTGGCCATTTTTGAATTTTGATATAGCCGAGATAACATTTGGTCGACTTCGCCCAGTGCATACTACCCTGGTTATTTTTGGTTTTGGTGGCAGTGCGCTGTTCGCAACGTCTTATTATATTGTGCAACGTACTTGCCAGGTTCGCCTTTGGGGTGAATTGATGCCGACGTATACTTTTTGGGGTTGGCAAATTGCAGTCGGTTCTGCAGCTATTTCCTATATGATGGGTTATACCCAGGGTCGTGAATATGCTGAAATGGTTTGGCCAATTGATATTCTAATTGCTGTGACCTGGGTGGCCTACCTGATTATTTATGTGCAAACACTGCGCCGTCGTTCGCAACCACATATCTATGTTGCCAACTGGTTTTTTATCGCGTTTATTTTAGCAACCGCCATTTTGCATATTGTTAATAATATGGCGATGCCGGTCGGTTTGTTTAGCTTAAGCTCTTATAGTTTGCACGCCGGTGTGCAAGACGCGATGACGCAATGGTGGTATGGCCATAATGCAGTGGGCTTCTTTTTAACAGCAGCATTTTTAGGCATGATGTATTATTTTGTGCCGAAGCAAGCTGGTCGTCCAGTTTATTCTTACCGGTTATCTATTATCCATTTCTGGGCGCTTATCTTTTTATATATGTGGGTAGGGGCGCATCATTTACATTGGACTGCCTTGCCTGACTGGACTTCGACACTGGCGGCCACTTTCTCTATTTTATTATTGCTGCCTTCATGGGGCGGTATGATTAATGGCATTATGACTTTGTCAGGTGCCTGGGACAGGTTACGTACCGATCCGATCGTACGCTTCTTGATTGTGGCGCTGGCATTTTATGGTATGTCGACTTTCGAAGGGCCATTAATGTCACTTAAAAGCGTTAATGCGTTATCGCATTACACTGACTGGACAATTGGCCATGTACACTCGGGCGCATTAGGTTGGGTTGCAATGGTAACCTTTGGTTCTTTCTATCACTTAATTCCACGTCTATGGGAAACCACTTTTTATAGTACACGTTTAATTAATGTGCATTTCTATTTAGCGGTCAGCGGCATTATTTTATATATTACTGCTTTATGGTTTGCCGGCATTGGTCAGGGCTGGATGTGGCGTGCCTTTGATGGTTACGGCAACCTTGCTTACACTTTTATTGAAACGGTTGAGTTTTTACATCTTCCTTATGTAATGCGTACGATGGGTGGCTTGTTATTTGTGCTAGGCATTCTCACTATGGGTTACAACGTGTTTATGACAATACGTAAAGCAAAAAATGAAAAACAGGAATTTGATGCGAAAATTGCCGCCAAAATGGCGTCGGCGCCAGTATCGACACAGACTTAAGTCTGGTTACCGTTAAGAGTTTGTAGGAACTAAATATTATGAAACATGAAACGATAGAAACAAATGCCGGCTGGCTGATTGGTTTAACCTTTGTTGTTATCAGTATTGGTGGCCTAGCAGAAATTATGCCGCTTTATTTTATTGACAATACCGTTGAAGAAGTAAAAGTAGCCGGTGTTGATACGGTTCGACCTTATACGCCACTTGAACAGCGTGGTCGTGACATATATCTTCGTGAAGGCTGCTATTTATGTCATTCACAAATGATTCGTCCATTCCGTGATGAAGCATTACGTTATGGCCATTATTCGCTTGCAGCGGAATCTAAATTTGACCACCCGTTCCAATGGGGCAGTAAACGAACCGGACCTGACTTAGCACGTGTTGGTAAAAAATATTCTAACCAATGGCATGTGCAGCATTTACTAAAACCGCGGTCGGTAGTACGTGAATCTATAATGCCGAATTATCCATGGCTGTTAAAAAATAATCTTAAGTATAAAGATATTGCAGATCGTTTGCGTGCCCTGAAAGCAGTTGGCGTGCCTTATTCAGAAACAAAATCTGAGTATGAAGCGAACATTAAACGCTTCGGTGCTGAGGTGGCTAAAAATCTTGATATTATCTCAGCTGAACAGAATTTAATAAGTCAGGCTCAATCAAATAATTATGATGGTGATAAGTCAAGTATCTCTGAAATGGATGCACTTGTTTCTTACTTACAGGTGCTTGGCACAATGGTTGATTTTAAGAAATTTGAAGATGGACACTTTGCTACCTTTAGGTAGTGAATAAAAACATGGCTATATTTGAAAGTATATTTGAGTGGTTTACACGTTTAGAAAACACTAAACCGTTTGCGTTGGTACTTTTCTTTATTACTTTTGTGGGCATTATTATCTATGTCTATAGCAATAAAAAACGTAATAAACGCCTGGAATCGTATAAGAACATTCCTTTCGAAGAAGATGATTAGAGAGTAAGACATTATGGCAACACCAGAAAATAAGTCACAATCCCCAAAGGGGCAACAAAAAAAACAGGCGGTTCAAACAACCGGTCATGCATGGGATGGCGATATCCAGGAATTTAATAACCCCTTGCCTAACTGGTGGGTATGGGGCTTTTATGCATCGATAGTATTTACCCTTGTATATTGGGTTTTCTATCCTGCCTGGCCAATTGGGCGTGATTATACCAAAGGTATAATGAACGATATTGAATATACAACCGCCGATGGTAAACAGGTTAAAACACACTGGAATACACGCGCCCTGTATGAAAAAGATATGCAGCAAGCAAGAGAGGCACAACAAAAATATATCGATCAATTAGCGGAATCAAGCATTGAAGATATTGCGAATGATAAAGAAAAAAGTAGTTTTGCCTACTCTATGGCAAAAGTACTTTTTGCCGATAACTGTGCAGCCTGTCATCAACCTGGTGGCGCGGGTGTTATTGGTTTATACCCCAACCTTGCAGACGACGACTGGTTATGGGGTGGTACTTTAGCGCAGATTCAAACAAGCATTACCAATGGCCGTAAAGGTTATATGCCTTCTTTTAAAGAAACACTAACGGTGCAACAGCTTGATGATGTAGCAGAGTACGTTTTAAGTTTGTCTAAAAATAAAACAGATATTGCGCAAACGGCACGTGGTAAAAAAATATTTAATGGCCAAACAGGTGGCTGTTATTACTGTCATACTAAAGCGGGTTCAGGAATGTTATCAATGGGTTCGGCAAACTTAACCGATAGTGTCTGGACACTTGCCGATATTTCATCTGCTGAAAAAATGAACGTGAATAAAGAACGCATTAAGCAAGTTATTTCTAATGGTGTGCATCGTGAAATGCCTGCATGGAATACGCGTTTAAGCGATACGCAAATTAAAATTTTATCTTTCTATGTGCATCAACTGGGTGGTGGTAAATAAGAGGGTAGAATGGTTTAAGTTAATTAACCTGAACTAGGGATAACAAATTTCTTGGTTCACCAACGGACAGGAAACGAGGGTGTGGCTCAATAAAGACACGCAAAACATGCCATCCATGGCTGCTCTACTGCCGCGTCCATGCGGCAGACGGTCTTTATTGAGCACACCCTCGTTTCCTGTCCTCGCGTTAGTCGATTTTAATAGCTTAATTCTCTTATCCTGAATTTAGGTTAATTATTTTATAGACGGGAGTTTTATACTCACGTTTTGCGATGTCTAAATAATCGTTAACCTGAACTCTGGATAAGAAACTCTATGCTAGTCAGTTTTAAATGTTACTAAGTAATATCATCATTACAGCCAAAGTCACGCTGGAATGGCGTAAGATTTGTTATCCTAGGTACAGGATGGTTAATAAATTATTTGTTTGAAATATTAGTACGATGAATCAACTTACAAAATTACATAGCAGGTTATAGAGACAATGGAACAACAACGTGTCTCTATTTTTCCGCGTTCCGTAAAAGGACTTTATCGTAAGATAAAATCTTCTATCGTTATTCTGGCGTACAGCGTTTATTTTATTCTTCCCTGGATCCGCTGGAATCGTGAAGCCGGGCCATCTCAAGCTGTCATCTTTGATATAGATGCCCATCGACTGTATATTTTTGACCTGACTATCTTCGCCCAGGATATGTTCTGGGTTGCTGTATTTTTTGCTTTTTCTGCGCTGTTATTATTTTTTGTAACCGGTATCGCTGGGCGTGTTTTTTGCGGCTACTTTTGTTTTCAGACATTATGGACCGATGTCTTTATGCATATTGAACACTGGGTACAAGGTGAACGACCTGCACGTATCAGGCTGGCCAAATCAACTTGGACAACAGAAAAAATAATCAAACTGGGTATGACACATATACTCTGGCTTCTGATTGCTTTTGCAACCGGTCTTGCCTTTACATTATATTGGGGAAATGCGCCCGACTTAATTATTGCAATTTTCACCTTTAAAGCACCTATTGCTGCTGGCATTACTATTTTGTTCTTAACTGCAACAACCTACGTTATGGCCGGAATAGCGCGTGAGCAAGTTTGTACTTATATGTGCCCGTATGCACGTTTTCAAAGTGCCATGTTTGATAGTGATACAATCATTGTTTCTTACGACTCAATTCGGGGTGAAGGAAAAAATGGCCGACATAAACCGAGTAAGAAATTAATCAAGCACGACAAACGTGAAGAGCAAGGTTATGGTGACTGTGTTGATTGTGGTTATTGCGTACAAGTTTGCCCAACGGGTATTGATATTAGAAATGGTTTGCAGTATCAATGTACCACCTGTGCTTTATGTATAGATGCATGTGATACTATCATGACATCGGTTGGTTACCCTAAGGGACTTATTCGTTATTCTTCAGAGAGCGAAGATAAGGGTAAAGCTACACGTATTTTAAAACCAAAAACAATTGGTTATGGCCTAGTCTTACTTGTCGTAGCAATTGCTTTTGTCTGGGGCTTAGGTTCACGTTCCGATATCGAGCTGAGCGTCCGTCAGGTGCGCCAACCCCTGTTTGTGGTTTTGTCTGATGGACACATTCAAAACCGCTATGATTTGAAAATAAATAATAAAACAGATGACGCAATGGCGCTGGCTATTAGTATCAAAGGCCTTAATAATTCAGAAATACATTTAGGCAGTGCCTATAAAAATAAAAATATAATCACGCTCGAGCCGGGTGCTAGCTCGGTTGTGCATGTAAAGGTTAAGCGCTCACCACATGATGCGCTGAAGGTAAATAAAGACTTTAAATTTGTATTAACGAGCATTAAAGATAAAAAAATATCTTGGAGTGAAAAAGCCAACTTTATTATTCCAGAACGGTTTTTAGAAAAGACAAATAGGACTGAAGGTGAACAATGAATAATTTACTATTAACGCTTGCACTGGGTGTTCTATTTATTCTTGTTGTACATAGTAGCCTGCGCTTTTTTACAAAATTGTCAAGCATTAAATCTGCTTTGTTGACATTAGGCCTGGTGTCTAGTGTTTATATTCCTTTGCTATTAATTGACTGGCCGGGTGCCGATGTTATTGCAATTCAGTTTGCAATATACGGCATAACGATTTATTTACTTGCTATTTTACATAGCCAGGCGATTATTCATCAACAAAAAATGCTGGCTGGAACGGCAACTAAAAAAAGTTGGCATTGGGCGCCTCTGGCTATTATTGGCTTCTTTGTTGTGGTTGTCAGTGTTGATAGTATTTTCATTACCATTGCTCAACAAGGTAGCGACTCCTTATTGCGAGGAATGTTTATACCCGAACCCAAAGGTGGAGGTAAGGTTAGTTCCTATTTCCCTGGTATTATTGAACATAATTACCATGAGAAAGAAGACCTTTATAACGATCATCAAAAGCGTTTAAATCAACAGCGGCAACGTGGCTGGCAGATAAAATACGGCTGGTCTGAAAAACCGGTTGCCAATAAGCCTGCTATTTTTATTCTTTCGTTAAAAGATAAAACCGGTGCGCCCATTACGCATGCACAGATTGCAGGTAGTTTCCAGCGTGGTAATACCAGTAAGCAGGATCAGTTGGTTAGTCTTAAAGAATCAGATGATGGATTGTATAAGATATCAATTACCTTAAAATATCCTGGACGATGGGAGTTATTATTAAAAGTAAAAAGTCCACAGGGTGATTATGATCTAAAAGCAACAACGGATATTACAGAGTAATCCCTGTTGTTTTATTTCTGAATAAAAGATTAAGTAATGACAAACGATAAAACAGCATGTTTTCATTGTGGACTCCCCTGTATTGAGTCGCAGATATTATTTATTAAAATACTGGATGAAGAACGGGCAATGTGTTGTCCGGGGTGCCATGCGGTGGCACAGGCGATAGTCGATAATGGTCTGGTTGACTACTACAAATACCGAACCGAACAGTCTATAAAAGCAGACAATCTGGTACCAGAAGAACTTGAACAGCTGAAGCTTTACGACAATAACAAATTGCAAACTCAATTTGTTAGTTCATCAACATCACAACCCGATATTAAAAGCGCCTCGCTTATTCTTGAAGGTATTGTTTGTGCAGCCTGTGTCTGGCTAAATGAGCAACATGTTAATAAACTAAGCGGAATTAAATCTTTCACCATTAATTATTCAACCCAGCGTGCCAGAATAAGTTGGGATGACACGCAAATAAAATTAAGTGATATTCTAAAGTCGATTGCTTCTATTGGTTATCGTGCGCATCCGTTTGACCCAGGTAAACAGGAAAGCATACAAAAGAAACAAAGACACAAGGCATTAATTCGACTGGCCGTGGCCGGCCTGGGTGCAATGCAGGTGATGATGCTGGCCATTGCTCTTTATGCCGGTGACTACAGTGGTATCAGTTCAGACCTTAAATTATTTTTTCGTTGGATCAGTGCGCTTATCGCCACGCCGGTTGTCTTATACTCGGCACAAACTTTTTTTATTGGTGCCTGGCGAGATTTAAAACGAAAACAACTCGGCATGGATGTTCCGGTAGCCTTGGCGATAGGCGGTGCCTATGTTGCAAGTGTCTGGGCAACGGCAACCGATTCCGGTCAGATTTATTTTGATTCCGTTACCATGTTTACTTTTTTTTTGTTGGTTGGCCGCTTCCTGGAATTGCGTGCCAGACAGCGTTCAGGTGAAGTAGCGGATAGTCTGGTGAAGCTATTACCTGTTATGGCAACGCGAATTAGCACTAATGAATCAGAACAGGTTTTAGTCAATGAGCTTTGCGAAAATGATCGTGTGCGTGTTAAGCCGGGTGAGATTATACCGGCTGATGGTACTATTGTTGATGGCCAAAGTAGTATTGATGAATCTTTGGTGACAGGAGAATCCTATCCCTTGCGTCGCGTTGAGAATGACAGCGTCATTGGCGGGACGGTCAATATTGAATCCCCTATTATTGTTTGCCTGACAAAGGTCGGCGATGAAACCGTACTCGCTGGTATTCAACGTTTACTGGACCGAGCACAAACCGAAAAACCAGCTATTGCCTTATTGGCCGATAGAGTGGCGAGTTATTTTGTCGCCGTTATTTTAATTCTGGCAATAGTGGTGGGTGCGGTCTGGTGGCAAATCGACAGTGAACGTGCATTCTGGATTGTCTTATCTATGCTTGTTGTTACCTGCCCCTGTGCATTATCTTTAGCAACCCCCGCCGCAATGACGGCTGCAACCGGTGCTTTGACTCGTTTGGGGGTACTGGTTACCCACGCGCATGCACTGGAGACCTTGTCAAAAGTCGATACTTTTGTTTTTGATAAAACCGGCACATTAACTCATGGCTCCTTAGCGTTAAAAGAAACATTATTGCTGGGAATGTTAACAGAAAATCAATGTAGGCAAATAGCCGCGAGCCTAGAGCAGGCATCGGAACATCCTGTCGCCAAAGCCTTTTTGCATTCAGACGCAAAAATATTAACGGCTACAAATATAACAGCCGAAGTGGGTTTAGGCTTAGAAGCCGTTATTGATGGTAAACGTTATCGAATTGGAAAAAAAGATTGGTTAAGTGAGATTGTGGCTGAGGATTTTAAAAATACAAACGATGAAATAAATAGTAGGGAAATTCGTTCTAAAATATATCTTGCAAGTGATGAGCAATGGCTGGCAATTTTTACCCTCGAAGATAAACTGCGTGATGATGCTAAAGCAATGGTTGAACAGCTAACAGAATTAAATGTAAACACTATTTTGTTGAGTGGCGATCAGGAATTTGTTGTTACAAATACAGCTCATGCACTCAATATTAAAACGATGTATGCCGAACAAACCCCGGATATGAAATTATCTGCTATTAAAAAGTTACAAAGTAAGAACCATGTTGTCGCCATGGTCGGGGATGGTGTCAACGATGCACCCGTTCTCGCTGCCGCCCAGGTATCAATAGCAATGGGGAGTGGTACACAGTTGGCACAGGCAAGCAGTGATATGGTTTTGTTAAGTGAAAATTTAAATCACATCCCCGAGAGTATTATTCAGGCAAGGAAAACACTTATTGTTGTTAAACAAAATCTGCTCTGGGCTGTTATTTATAATTTAACCGCTTTACCACTTGCCGCACTTGGCTTTATAGCACCGTGGTTAGCCGCGATAGGTATGTCGGCGAGTTCTTTATTCGTGGTGCTAAATGCGCTACGGCTGATGAAGATCAAACAAAATAAGTCGATGCCAGCCTCAATAGGGTAAACTGAAGCATTATGGATATTCTGTATTTATTAATCCCATTGGCACTGTTAATTCTTGGTATTGCCATCGGTGGCTTTATTTGGGCGGTCAAAAGCGGCCAATTCGAAGATATGCAGGGCCCGGCGTATCGTATTTTAATGGATGATGATGATCCGCTTATACCAAAGTACACCACAAGAAATACTAGCCCCAAAAAGAAAGAAGCATTAAAAAAAATTGAATAAGGTGTAAATTTAGCTGTTATATGCGGTATTGATAAAATTGTTGTAAAATACAATTTCCAGGTAATACATTGATATATATGTATAAATTTAAAAAATAGACCTTAGTAAGGCCGTGTTATAAAAAACAGCCTATAATAAAAGGATTTCAGGCTCAATGCCGTTGAGTTTTTGGGTCAATGATATTAGAATTAACTTATATAGATTATTGTTTTTCCGAGGTTCAATCATGAAAGAATGGTTCAGTTTTCAAAATTTCCCGCTTACTTTTATTGTGGCGTTAATTGCTTTTAGTCTTTTCAGTATTTTGTCGGTTCTTTTCGGCGGTTAAGTTTCAAGCTTGAAATGTTACTGATTACACAACAAGCAAATCCACTTTAAGAAATTCGGCTAACTTTTTGCTTTTTAATGCTTTTGTCCTATCCTTAATTAAAAGGTTAGGAATCATAAGCGGTTGAATCTAAAAAGTATCTTTATCCCACAATGGGCTATGCGGTGTATCCGACATGGCCTTTTTCTTGTGCTTGCTATTCCAGTAAATTCTGCTTTTGCTGTTAGCGAGCCCATCAGTGATGTCCGGGTGATTATCGATGTTTCGGGCAGCATGAAAAAGAATGACCCGAAAAATTTACGTGCCCCTGCACTGCGTATGTTGGTTGGTTTGATGCCATCTAAAACAAAGTCAGGTGTCTGGACATTTGGCAAATACGTCAATATGCAAGTGAAGTATGGCAAGGTGACTTCCCGCTGGAAAAAACTCGCTATGCTGGAGTCAAAAAAAATTCACTCACGTGGTTTATTTACCAATATAGAAGAAGCGCTTAAACGCTCAACCCAAGGTTGGGAAGTGACGAATCGCAAGGAGCGTCGGCATTTAATTTTATTAACCGATGGTATGGTCGACATATCTAAAAATCAACAATTAAATGAAGCATCACGAAAACGAATTTTAAATTCGATTGTGCCCAAGTTAAAAAAATCCGGGGTGACCATTCATACGATTGCATTATCGAAAAATGCAGATAAAAAACTCATGGCCGCCATTGCTGGTATGACCGATGGCTGGTATGAAGCAGTTGATAATGCCGAAGACTTACAACGTGTATTTTTACACATCTTTGAAAAATCAAGTAATGTTGATTCAGTTCCTCTGAAGAATAATAAATTTTCAATTGATAAATCGATTAAGGATATGACTGTGCTGGTATTTCACAAGCCGGGCGCATCTGTAACCAAACTACTTACACCTGACAAGAAAAACTGGAGTTACAAAAAACATCCGAGTGATGTTAACTGGTATCAGGATACGGGTTACGATTTAATATCTAGCAAAAACCCTCAAGCTGGAAATTGGATGATTAATGCCGCACTTGATCCGGATAACAGAGTTATGGTGGTAACTAATTTAAAATTAGTCAGCGGAAATTTCCCCAATAATATCATGTACGGTGATACGCTAAGTTTAACCGCTAAATTAATTCAGGATGGCAAAACGGTTACGCAGGAACGTTTGTTAAAGTTGGTGAAATTTAGTGTTTCCCAGCAGCCAATGACCGAACATGTGTCAAAGGAACATACTTCAGAAGAGCATGGTTCCAGCGAGCATGGTGCAGACAAAGAATCGCATGACGCTGCTCAAATTATAATGCCGATGTTAGATGATGGGCAATCCTCAGACCGACTTGCAAAAGATGGTGTTTATAGTGTTGCTTTCAACACTGAGCAAAGATCGGGTGATATTTCCCTTGTAATTCAAGCCCGGTCACCTGTCTTTGAGCGGGAAGTTAGGCATATTATTAAAATTCATGACACACCTGCAGACTTGAATATTCAAAAACAGCCTGATGGCTCTTTTAGTCTGGACGTTACACCAAGAATGGAGCTGCTGGTTCCGCATACCATTTCAATACAGGTGACTCTACCGGATGGTAGTAAAAAAACATTGCAGCAGGATGATGATGATAAATGGCATACTGTTATTTCTAAAGTACACACTGGCAAGAGAGTGACAATTACTTTAGTTGGTACACGCGTCAATGACAAACCCTTCCATGTTGATTTCGATAAAATATTAGAAGCATCAAAAGCAGGATCTCATGCGTTATCTTTGGATACAGATACAACGACTAAAGCTGCTGTTCCTCCACCCATGCCAGTTCCTGATGTACATCCATCATCGTCTGAGGATTCTCATGGTAAAGAATCAGATGGACAAACCAAGGATAATTCTCATGAGGGTGCTGCTGATGATTCCAGTTCAGGAGATGATGAGCATAAAGAAGGCTTTAACTGGCTATCAACCATGATGATTATTATATACGCGAATATCGTACTAGCATTACTCGGTGGAATAGGCTACCTGGTCTGGCGTAAGCGAAAAGTTAAAATTGCAAAAGAACAGGAAGAATTAAGTATATGAGTGAGCCTGTTACCAGTTCATTAAGCATGAATGCATTAATAATTGTGTCTGAGGTTGCCGTTGTTTTTGCTGTGGTTCTGGCGGTGGTGTTTTTTTTCGAATTTAAAAAACGTAAAAAAGCCAAAAAACTTGCGGTCGAGTTTTTACAAAACTTAAAAAATAGTACCGAGGAAAGGGAAAAGACAATAAATAAAAAAATCGATGAATCAACAAGTCTGGATGATTCAGAGAAAACAAAAATAATTTCAACACTGGTCGATGCAGAAAAATTGGCTTATCTTCATATAGCGCAACTGTTTATGGGTTATAAACCGGATTCAATTTTAGAGTTAGAGGAAGAGTTAAAAATTATCTCAGAAAACTATTTTAGTATTATTGATAAAATGGCTCAAAATGCGGGTGGCGGTGAAAATGGTGATGCAGACGCTGCTACGCGGGAGTTAAAAAAACAGGTCTCTCAGTTAAGAGAAGAAAAAAAATTGTTGAAAGAAAAGAACTTTCAATTACAGGCAGACTTTGATGCTTCAATGGGCACAATTGAGAGTATGACTACGGAATTTGCCAATATGTATGAAGGTGGCTCTAAGGATGGAGAGAAAAAAATCAAGAATGAGATGTATCAATTAAGACAGACCCTGGCGCAAAAGAAAGAATACACGGAAGTCGATGATGATGAGCAAGCCGAAGTGTCAGCATCCGACGATACGAATGCTGATTCTGTTGACGATACGAATGCAGATTCTGTTCCTGATATGACCTCATCGGAGGATGATGCTGCAAAATAGAATGCCTGCAACATTAAAACAAAAGATATAAAAAAGCCCTGCTTACATAATAAGCTGGGCTTTTTTATTTTTGCTATTTTAAAATTATGCCATTGCCTGGCGTAATTTTTTAATCGCATTATTTTCAAGCTGGCGAATGCGCTCAGCAGAAATACTGTATTGGTTTGCAAGTTCTTGCAGTGTTGACTTGTCTTCGCTTAACCAACGGCGTTGAACAATATCCTGGCTACGCTCGTCAAGTGTTTGCAATGCATTGCGTAAGCGTGAGCTTTCAAAGTCGGTATGATTTTGTTTTTCAACCGCAATCGATGGCTCATCACTCATGTCTTCAAGATAAGCGGATGGTGAAGGGAATACGAAGTCGCCGTCATCATCGTCTTTGCTATTATCAAAACCAATATCAATCCCGGTTAGTCTTGATTCCATCTCGTAAACATCTTTGGTTGTGACGCCAAGGTCTTTTGCAACGGATTCCACTTCTTCTTTACTAAACCAGGCTAAACGTCTTTTAGACGAGCGTAGGTTAAAGAACAGTTTACGTTGTGCTTTAGTGGTCGCAATTTTAACGATACGCCAGTTGCGTAATACAAATTCATGAATTTCTGCACGAATCCAGTAAACAGCAAATGATACCAGGCGAACACCTTTATAAGGGTCAAAGCGTTTCACCGCTTTCATTAAGCCAATGCTGCCTTCCTGTATAAGGTCGGCTTCTGAAAGACCGTAACCTGAATAGCTTCGTGCAATATGTGCAACAAAGCGTAAATGTGAGACAACCAGTTTTTGCGCAGCTTTTAAATCATTCCCTTCATATAGTTGAACAGCGAGTTCATGCTCCTGCTCGGCGGTTAATATTGGAATTTGTCGTGTTGCGCTGTTATAGGCGGTTAAGTCACCCAGTGGCACAGCAAGTTGTAGTTCTTTATTCATCGAGTTTTCCACCTCAATTTCGTAAGTTAGTCGTAGTTTAGCACTCGAAGGATTGGAGTGCCAACTTTCGATAAAGTTCATTAGAATTTGGTTATAAAGAGTTTTTTTATTGATATAAATCAGTTGTTTAATTTGAGCTCGGGAAAAGAGGAGTGGAGGCTACACCCGATAGAGAAGCGGAATTACTCACTAAAGACGCGCAAAATTGCCATTCTCTGGTTACTCGGCCGCCGCTCTAACCGCTAAGGATGCTGGAAATGAAATAGGATTGTTGGGAACAATCCTTGCCTTGTGGCAGACTCTTTAGTCAATGCTATCCTTACCTCCGTACTACATAAGTATTGCCAAGGTTAACCTGCTGAGGCTAATGCCGCGGCATTAATTTGCAGCGGCCCTTCGGTTGTATTCACCGATACCTGGTTTCGGCCATTTTCTTTTGAAAAATACAAAGCTTTATCAGCCAGGTTTAAAAATTGGCTAAGTGGTTGATTTGTATGATCCTCGCTGCTGCACATGCCAATGCTAACGGTAATATCGACGCCGCCAGGTTTGAGGTTTTCGATGCTGGAACGAAGGTTTTCGGCCCGGCGAACCGCATTTTCATAGTCATCTTCGCGGAACAGAATACAAAATTCTTCGCCACCAAAGCGTACAACCATGCTATCTTCAAATTCATCGTTCAGTTTATTACCAAGGTCGGCAAGTACATGGTCACCGGTTATATGCCCTAGGCTGTCATTGATATGTTTGAAGTGATCAATGTCAATTAGAATGCCCCAGACAGGCTTTTTACCGGATTCCCGCAGATAATTTTCACCATTATCGAGTAAATAACGTTTGCTGCGCACACCTGTCAGGCTGTCGGTGGCCGCTACCCAGCGCATAGTTTCTGCCTGTAATTTTAGGGCGTTATATTGGTGTTTTATTAGTAATAGTGCGCGAACCCGAGCAATCATAACCTGTTCAATCAGCGGTTTGGTTACAAAATCGTTGGCTCCGGCATGAAATACTTCAACCTGGGTTTGTTCGTCATCGGTGCTGGTTAAAACCAGTACCGGTAATTCTTGCTGAGAGTGGTGCAATTTGGCTCGGATAGCGTGGAGTAAGTCGCCACCAGTCATTTTACCCATAAGATAAAAGTCGGTAATCACAAGATCAAAGTCGTTTTCACCTTCGTGCTCATTGGCAATAAGAATAGTGAGACCTTCTTCGGCGGTGGTGACATGGGTGACTTTTAAGCCTTGTTTTTCGAGCATTTTCTCGGTAACAGTGGCCGCTGTTTTACTGTCTTCGACATAGAGGATATTACCAACTAGGCCAGAATTACGTTGCATAAAGGAGCGAATAAAGCCGCCGAAAGCTTTATAACCATCTGATTTATCAAAATAATCAGTAACGCCTGCTTCGAAGCCTTCTCGCAGTAAACGTGAGTCGGCATCGCCAGAAACGACGATAACCGGGGTATAGCTATGCTTGTTAGAATTTCGGATTTGTCGGCTTAAACCGAGGCCGTCCATATCGGGTAATAAAAGAGCCGTTGTGACAAGAGTAAAGGTATGTTCTTCCATGGCCGCAATGGCTTCTTCGGCAGTACCAACGCCAGTCACTTTGGTGTTACTGAGTTCTTCCTTTAACATGCGTGTAAGCAGCGTGCGTGAGACAGACGAACCGTCAACTACCAAGACTCTTTTTACTTTTTCTGGCATAGACCCTTTGCAACTTTTTTGTATTAGATAATTAATTAAAGTTCAATATGACAAAGCAAGCCTAAGTCTAGCTTAATTAAGAGATTTTGTTGAGTTAATTGTGCCAATACTGAGGTAGTTAATTGGGAGAGACAAGGCTTGAGATGGCCTAAGTTGGTTCTATTTCCCGCAAATGCCTTTCAACCGCCACCCATGAACCGGACAGGCCAAGCAAAATGCTGCCGCCAATAAGCCAGAGGGTGCTATTAAAGTCGATAATTTGCATCGAAAACTGGCTTTCGTATGACTGGGTTAAAGCTTCAATCGGGCCACTGAGTAGTAACAGGGAGCTGATAACCAGAAACAGGGCAATAAGCCCACCAAATAAACCGTACCAGAAACCAGTATATAAAAAAGGACGGCGAATAAAGCTATCGGTGCCGCCAATCAGTTTAATAATAACAATTTCATCGCGGCGATTTTGAATTGCAAGCCGAATGGTATTACCAATGACCAGTAAAACGGCCAGTGCCAGCAAGCCGGTTAAAATAATCACGCCGCGGCGGATAATATCCATAATGGCATAAAGCCGTTTTATCCATTGCATATCCAGTTGCGCAATATCGACATAGGGTTTGGCTTGTAGTTGTTTAACCAGTATTTCGGTTGCACGGGTATTGGAGAGCGCATCGGCCTGTGTTAACGATGGCTGCACAATAATTACTGCGGGTAAGGGGTTTTTTTTCAGTGCTTTGAGTGCATTGCCAAAGCCAGACAATTGTTTAAATTCTTTTAAGGCCTGGCTGCGCGAAATATATTGAATTTTATTAATTTGCGGCATATTTTTGAGCTGGCTTATCAACTGTTGTGCCTGAGAGTCGGAGGTAGATTTTTTTAAGAACAGCGATATTTGTGCGGCACTGTCTAGGTCGCCGCTAATACTTTGCATGTTCTTTAATATAATGTGCAGCCCGGTGGGCAGCGCGAGGGCGATACCAATAACCGCCGAGGTCATTAACAACGACAGTGGGTTGCGCGTGAGTTGTCCCAGACTATAAAAAAATACCTGCAAGTGACGTAAAAAATAAGTTTGTAGCCAGTTAATCATGCCGATGTGCTTAACGGTTGAATGGCGGAATCATGACTCAGGCGTGCCTTTTTCAAGGTTAAAATGCGATAGGGCAGGTGGGTGATTAAGTCGATATCGTGACTGGCGATTAATACGGTCACGCCAACCTGAGAGAACTGTTCAAAAATACTCATTATTTCACGTGACAATTCAGGATCCAGGTTACCGGTTGGCTCATCAGCTAATAATAAAGGCGGCTTGTTCACCACCGCACGGGCAATACCAACACGTTGTTGTTCACCGCCAGAAAGGGTAACGGGCAGGGCGCGTTCCTTACTCAGCAGACCGACTTTGTCGAGTGAGGCGCGTACTTTTTTGCCAATTTCCAGATGGGATAAACCTGCAATAACCAGCGGCAAGGCGACATTATCAAAAATGGTGCGATCAAAGAGTAACTGGTGATCCTGAAAAATCATGCCAACATTACGCCGATGGAAGGGGATTTTTCGGCGTGCTATTTTAGCCAGATTTTGGCCATTAACAATCACCTGGCCACGACTGGCGCGTTCAATTAAGGCAATGAGTTTGAGTAAAGTACTTTTACCGGCACCGGAATGACCGGTTAAAAAAGCCATTTCGCCGGGGCTTAAATGAAAATTAACGTCCTGCAAAGCATCGAAGCCACCGGGGTATCGTTTTGAGGCGTGGCTAAAACGAATCATGGTTATTGTGCTTCGCTATCGAGGTTGTTGGAACTAAACAGGGCTTCAATAAATTCATTCGCATCAAAGCTGCGTAAGTCGTCGATGCCTTCACCTACACCAATAAATCGAATCGGTAGTTTGAGTTTTTGCGCAATAGAAAATATAACCCCGCCCTTGGCAGTGCCATCGAGCTTGGTTAAGCAAATGCCACTGAGCTCGATTATTTTATTAAATTGTTCCGCCTGATTTAAGGCATTCTGGCCGGTGCCGGCATCCACCACGAGTAAGGTTTCGTGTGGGGCATTAGGGTCAATCTTTTTTATTACCCGAACCACTTTTTCCAGCTCATCCATTAAATGTAATTGGGTATGGAGTCGACCGGCTGTATCGGCAATTAAAACATCAATGTTTTTTGCCCTAGCTGATTCAAAGGCATCGAAAATAACCGATGCACTGTCGGCGCCCTGAGCCTGGGCAACCACTGGAATATCATTGCGCTCGCCCCAGGTTTGTAATTGCTCGACAGCGGCGGCGCGAAAGGTATCACCGGCGGCCAACATAACCGACTTGCCGGCGGCTTGCAGGCGTTTGGCCAATTTGCCAATGGTGGTGGTTTTACCGACCCCATTAACGCCGACCATTAAAATAACAAACGGCACGGTGGTCTCGGGAATGCTCAGCGCATTGTCGCAGGGCTGTAATATGCTGGCCATATTTTCGCGTAAGGCGAGTTGTAATGCTTCGCTGTCTTTGAGTTGCTTCTTTGATAGTCGTTGTTGTAAATCAGCCATAATTTGCTGGGTTGCAGCCACACCAATATCAGCCATAATTAGCGTGTCTTCAATTTCATCGAGCAGCTCGGCATTAATCGCCTTGCCCTGAAAGACGCTACTTAGGTTGTCCGTTAGACTACTGCGAGTACGTGACAGGCCTTGTTTTAGACGACCCAAAAACCCCTGCTTGTCGTTTTGCGGTTTTTTGGTAGCATTTTCTTTTGTTTTTGATTTTTTGAAACTAAACATTATTTATTAAGTCGTAGTATGATATTTTGACCTCTATCCTACCAAATCAGGTGAGTTGTCGTTAGTTAAAACTGGGTTAAAGTTAATTAAAATTGAGTCTAATTTAAAGGATTTGTATGAATAAACTATTTTCTGTAAGCGGCATTATTCAACGTTCGCGTGTCGTTATTGTTGCCAGTATCGGTATTGCTTCTATCGTTAGTCAGAACATTGTTTTTGCTGCAGGCGATAATTCAACAGTAGCGCCAACCGTCTATGAGAAAGTTTTAAAAAATGGTTTGAAGGTTTTAGTTAAGCCCGATCATCGTGCCCCCGTTATTGTTGCTCAGGTTTGGTATAAGGTGGGCAGCGCCTATGAGTTTGGTGGTACCACGGGCTTATCACATATGCTTGAACATATGATGTTTAAAGGCACAAAAAAAATTGTGCCCGGTAAGTTTTCAAATATTATTGCCGAAAATGGCGGCCGGGAAAATGCCTTTACCAATAAAGACTATACCGCTTATTTTCAGCAACTGGAAAAAAGTCGTTTAGCTGTAAGTTTCGAATTGGAAGCTGACCGTATGCGTAACCTCACTTTGCCTGCCGACGAGTTCGACAAGGAATTACCGGTCGTTATGGAAGAGCGTCGTATGCGAACAGATGACAAGCCTCGTTCCAAAACCTATGAGCAGTTTATTGCCGCAGCCTTTATCAGCAGTCCTTACCATCATCCTGTTATAGGCTGGATGAATGACCTTAATAATATGAAAATAGGCGACTTAAAAGCCTGGTACGAAAAATGGTATGCACCAAATAATGCAACCCTGGTTGTTGTTGGTGATGTTGAACCCGAAGCGGTGTTCGCTTTGGCAGATAAATATTATGGTGTTTTAAAACCCAGCGATAATATTCCAATATTAAAGCCACGATTAGAAGCGCCTCAATACGGTGAACGACGAATAAAAGTAAAAGTACCGGCAAAACTACCCTACCTGATTTTTGGTTACAAAGTCCCATCTTTAAAGACAGCAGAGAATGACTGGGAACCTTATGCACTGGAAGTGCTTGCAGGTATTTTAAGTGGCGGCGATAGTGCCCGGTTACCTAAAGAGTTGGTGCGCAAACAACAAGTTGCCGCGAGTGCCGATGTCGGCTACGACATGATATCCAGACAGTCAGGGTTATTCGTTTTTGATGCTATACCGTCAGCAAAGTTTTCTGTTGCGGACGTTGAAAAGGCTATTTATGCACAAATCGAATTAGTAAAAACCAGCCTGGTAAGTGAAAAAGAATTACAACGCATAAAAGCACAAGTTGTAGCCAGCGATGTTTATGAAAAAGATTCTATTTTTTATCAGGCTATGGTGTTGGGTCAACTGGAAACGGTTGGTTTGCCCTGGTCAACTGCAAATGAATATGTTGCCAAAGTCAGAGCGGTTACAGCAGAACAAATACAACAAGTGGCAAAGAAGTACTTTGTAGACTCGCAAAAGACCGTTGCTATTTTAGAACCCATTAAATAAAACTGAATGGGTAAACGTTATTATGAATTTTTTATTTAGGATACAAAATATGTCGTTACGTCATTTAATGTTATTTTTATTGATTGGTCTTGTTAGTGTCGGTTGTTCAGATGAATCTTCGACCGATACGAAATCGGCTGTTATTACTAGTAGCAGTGGTAGTGATGATAGCGGTGGTGTAAAAATTCAATCGTGGCAATCGAGCAAAGGTGCCAAGGTAATGTTTGTTCAGGCGTCGCAGTTACCCATGATTGACATTCGTCTGGTTTTTAATGCGGGTAGTGCTCGCGATGGTAAAAAATATGGTGTGGCGCGCTTAACCAACACGATGTTGTCTCAAAGTGCCGGTGAATGGACAACAGATGAAATCGCCGAACGATTTGAAGATGTGGGTGCTAATTTTTCAACTTCAGCTCTACGTGACATGGCTATATTAAGTTTGCGCAGCTTAACGGATAAAACATTACTACAGCAGGCGATTGATACCTTTAAAGTTGTTGTTTCTCAACCCGCCTTTAAAGAAGAAGAGCTTAAGCGTAAAAAATCACATCAGTTAATTTCGATTCAGAATCAGCTTCAGTCTCCCAGCAGTATCGCGAATAATGCTTTTTATGCGGCTATTTATGTTGAGCATCCATACGCCCATCCAACGATTGGTAATAAAGAAACCGTATCAGCCTTAAGCGTTGCAGATTTGAAAGCGTTTTATCAGCGTTACTATGTTGCAGCAAATCTAACTATAGCGATTGTAGGCAATGTCGATCAGAAACAGGCACAGAATTTAGCCGAGGAAATAACCGCTGGTTTAGAACAAGGCCAGACGGCAGAAAAATTAGCCGAAATTGATTTAGCCAAAAAAGCGGAAACAATACATAAAGAGTACGCGGCTACGCAAACCCATATTCTTGTTGGTCAGGTTGGTATGAAGCGGGGCGATGCCGATTATTTTAATCTGTATGTTGGTAATCATATACTTGGTGGTAGTGGCTTTGGCTCTCGTATTATGCAGGAGATCCGTGAGAAGCGTGGCCTGGCCTATAGTAGTTACAGTTATTTTATACCGATGCAGGTACAGGGCCCCTTTACAATGGGCTTGCAAACAAAAACAGCTAAAACCAAAGAAGCGCTGCAAGTACTTAATAAAACCCTGCAAGACTTTGTACAAAAAGGTCCAAGCAAGGAAGAGCTGGAACATTCAAAGAAAAATATTACGGGAGGTTTCCCTTTGCGAGTGGATAGCAATAAAGATATTACCGAGTATCTGGCAGTGATAGGCTTTTATAATTTACCACTGGATTACTTAAATACGTTTAACGATAAAGTTAACGCGGTAACGGTTGATACAATTAAAGATGCCTTTAAGCGTCGTATTCAGGTTGATAAATTATTAACGGTAACGGTTGGCACAACAAAATAAGTTTTTAAATTATGGCAGCAGTAAAACAAAATTGCTTGCGTATTATTGGTGGGCAATGGCGTGGTCGAAAGCTTGGCTTTGCCAGGGTTGATGCTATTCGGCCTACCCCGGATCGTGTCAGAGAAACCTTATTTAACTGGCTAGCGCCGATTATTCGTAATGCGACCTGTCTGGACCTGTTTACGGGTAGTGGTGCATTAGGTTTTGAGTCATTATCACGCGGAGCGGCTTCGGTTGTGATGTGTGATACAAATAATAAGATCATTGCAACATTAAAAGACCACGCATCGGTACTTAAAACAGATGCGGCAATATTTTTACAAACAAATGCACTGGACTTTTTAGACAGAAACAATCAAAAGTTTGATTTAATTTTTTTAGATCCACCCTTTGACTCAAACTTACTTGAAAAATGTTTTGAAATAATTAGTAAGAAGGGTTGTTTAAATGAAGATGCTATGATTTACGTCGAATGTGATTCCAAAAAAGAATTACCCATTGTGCCAAATAACTGGCTACTGCATCGAAACAAGAAAGCAGGTGATGTTGCTTATTATCTATTTAAAATCAAATAATCTATACTTATATGTATGGCAAAAACTATGGCAGAAAAGATAGCAATTTATCCAGGAACGTTTGATCCCATTACCAACGGGCATACCGACTTAATTGAACGAGCAACACATCTATTTGATAAAGTGATTGTTGCGGTTGCGCGTGCTACCAGTAAGTCACCTGTTTTTAATTTAGATGAGCGTGTCTCGCTCGCAAGCGATGTATTAAGTAAAATTAAAAATGTTGAAGTTTGTGGTTTCGATATTTTACTGGTTGAGTATATGAAGCAAAAAAATGCCACAATAATTTTACGTGGCCTACGTGCGGTTTCGGATTTTGAATATGAATTTCAACTCGCCAGTATGAATCGGCATTTAAGTGACGAAATCGAAACAGTATTCTTAACACCGGCCGAACAATACACCTTTATATCCTCAAGTTTAGTGCGTGAAATCGCTCGTTTAGGCGGTGATGTCTCTCAATTTGTTAATCCTGAAGTGGTCGCTGCACTAAAAGCACATTTAGGCTAGAATAACTACTTTCCCCATTCCATGTCCGGGGCGATAGTATTATCATAAACGTAGACACTGCTTCGCATTCCAGCAACATTAGATCAAATTAATGGGACAGCAGTGTATTAATTTATCCCAATATTAATTTTTTTCAAGAGACGTTTCCCGATGGCTTTATTTATTACTGATGAATGCATTAATTGTGATGTGTGTGAACCTGAATGTCCCAATGGGGCTA
The DNA here is from genome assembly GCA_964504295.1 of uncultured Thioalkalispiraceae bacterium. Taxonomy (GTDB): domain Bacteria; phylum Pseudomonadota; class Gammaproteobacteria; order UBA6429; family Thiohalophilaceae; genus SZUA-37. The sequence goes on along the minus strand of CAZDEC010000006.1, from coordinate 33,741 downwards.
TCTCTCAAGGTGAAGAAATATATGATATAGCACCTGAGCTTTGCACTGAATGTGTTGGCCATTTTGAAGAATCACAATGTATTGAAGTTTGTCCGGTTGATTGTATTTTGCTTGATCCCTCACATAAAGAAACACAAGATCAGTTAATGACTAAATATAAATCGCTGGCGAACTAGAGTATGTCAGGTCAATGATAAATTATTATCGAATCAGTTTTATTTTCTTATGTGGAATAGTCTTTTCTGATGTTGCTATCGCAAATAATAAAACTAATTATCAGGCTGCTATTGCAACTGCACACCCTATCGCGACACGCGCAGGTCAACGTATTTTAGAACAAGGAGGCAATGCCTTTGATGCTGCCGTTGCAATCAGTGCCACCCTTGCGGTGGTCGAACCTTATAGTTCTGGTTTAGGCGGAGGTGGTTTCTGGTTATTACATGACGCAAAAACCAAAAAAAATATTATGATCGATGGTCGTGAAGTTGCGCCTCTGTCAGCAACAAAAACCTTGTACCAGGATAAAAATGGCAATGTTATAAAAGGATTGTCCATTAGTGGTGCCTTAGCAGCTGGTATTCCCGGTGAACCTGCCGCTCTGGTACATATAGCAAAAAAATATGGTAACTTACCGCTTACGACTACACTTGCACCAGCGATTAATGCAGCACGTACTGGCTTTAAGGTTTCACGAATATACCATCGAATGGCAGGCTTTCGCTTAAAGGCACTGCAACAATCACCTGCTGCCGCAAAAATATTTTTATTGCGAAATAGAGTCCCGTATATTGGCTACCTTATTAAACAACCCGATCTTGCAACAACACTGCAAGCCATTGCTCAACAGGGTAAGGCTGGTTTTTATTCGGGTGATGTAGCGCAAGCACTGGTTAACGGAGCGAAACAGGCTGCTGGTATTTGGACATTAAATGATTTAGCGCAATATAAAATAAAAGAACGTAGCCCTATTGTTGGCCGCTATAAAAACTTTAAAATAATTTCTGCTGCGCCGCCTTCATCCGGTGGTATCGCTATAATGACCATGCTGAATATATTAGAACAACACGATCTTGGTGCAATGGAAGAAGCGCAACGCGTACATATTATCGTTGAAGCCATGCGACGGGCTTATCGAGATCGGGCAGAGTTTTTAGGTGATCCGGATTTTATATCGATTCCAACAAAAAAACTTTTAAGTAAAGCCTATGCTAAAAAACTTAATCAGGGTATTTCGTTAATAAATGCAACGCCAAGTTCTGATTTGAAACCTGCAAGTCCGCTTACGCAAGGTCAGCACACGACACATTTTTCTGTTGTTGACAAAGACGGCAATAAAGTTTCTGCTACCTTAAGTATTAACTTTCCTTTTGGTTCCTGTTTTGTACCACCCGGTACCGGCGTTTTGCTTAACGATGAAATGGATGATTTTTCCGCTAAGCCTGGCGTACCGAATGTGTATGGTTTGGTCGGAAACGAAAAAAATGCGATTGAGGGTGGTAAACGAATGCTATCCAGTATGTCGCCAACTATTGTTGAAAACACCACAAACAATGATTACGCCGTTATTGGCACACCTGGCGGGAGTCGAATTATCACCATGGTCTTGCATGGCATACTGAGTTTTATTGAAGGTAAACCAGCATCACAAATTGTTAGCCAGCCGCGCTATCATCATCAGTACCTGCCAGACAAAATTTTTGCTGAAGTCAATGCTATCAGTAAAAAAGCACAAGCTGTTATGTTGCTTAAAAATCATAAAATTAAAAATATAGGCAATCGTTATGGCAATATGCAAATTGTGATTAATAAAAATAATAAATTAACAGCCGCAAGTGATCCACGTGGAGAGGGTTTGTCGGTTATAGTGGAATAAATTTTATGTTTTACACAACTATCCCGTTAACTCGTCATTCCCGCGCAGGCGGGAATCCATGTTGATGAGCAACGTATTTCTAGTTAAAAAAGGATATTGTAACGCGACATAAATATTTTATATTTTTCTAAATGGAAATTTTAAGTAAATAAATTCCCCCCCCCTTCGCTGGGAGCAGGCTCTGTGCGGGAATGACAAATTTACATTTTCCTAGATAGTAGAAAGATATTATTTTTGACATTGAGTGCAGTAATATGTCGCACGTTGGCCGAGTACGCAGTGACTAACAGGTTTGTTACATATTAAACAGGGCTCGCCTTTTCGGCCGTATACATTAAGCTGCTGTTTAAAGTAACCGGGCTTACCATCACTTTGAGTAAAGTCTTTTAGTGTTGTTCCCCCTTGTTTTATGGCTGCGCTTAATACTTGCTTGATAGAACTTACTAATGTTTCATATCGAGCCTGGCTTATGCTGCCAGCAGTTTTGCGTGGGTGGATACCACTAAGAAATAGTGCTTCGCTTGCATAGATATTGCCAACCCCAACAACGATATGCGTATTCATAATAAATTGTTTAATATTAACTTTTCGTTTACGTGACAGTGTGTAGAGATACTCAGTGGTAAAATTATCTGTGAGTGGTTCGGGCCCCAGTTGGCAAAGTAATTTATGTTCAAGGGCTGGTTTTTGAGTCCAGAGTACCGAGCCGAAGCGTCGTGGGTCGTGCAGTCGTAAGCAGTTACCGTTTTTTAGCAGAAGATCGAAGTGATCATGTTTATCATAAGCTTGTTTTGATTTAACGATACGCAAACTACCCGACATACCTAAATGTAATATCAATGTGCCTTTTTTAAAATTTATAAGAATATATTTTGCACGACGTTCAACACTCAGTACTTTCTGGTTCGGCAGTGTTTTTTTTATTTTCAGAGGAATTGGCCAGCGTAATTTAGGTTGACGTATAATTACGCTGGCAATAGTTTTATTAACAAGGTGAGGCAAGATACCTTTACAGGTTGTCTCAACTTCGGGGAGCTCAGGCATCGGGTGCAACTTTATTAGGTACTTCTTTATCTATATCAAACTCAGGCAAGCTGAGTAATAGGGACTGTTTTTCTTTAGGTAAATTGTATTGCAGCCCTAGTAGTTTATTAACTAAAACAAAAGCGTTCTTATCTTTTAATATATAAAAAGTAAGTGTGGACGCATCTTCAGCGTAAATTTTAATGCGGTCTTTGTTTGAAAAATTTAGCTTTTTAGTAAAAGATTTAATATCTGTCGCTTGAGCATTTTGCCACTCTATAAGAAGTTCATTGACACTATCAACGCTAAAGTTTTCTTGGCGAGGGGCTGCTTGCCATTTTTCATCTTTAATACTTAATTTTAAATTAGGTAGATCTAGCTGTTTAATTTTGAAATCATCGGGTAATAGTTTATGGTTGATGTAGTCGGTTGCAACACTGTTCAGGGCGTACAGGAAAGTATCATTAGTCAGGTAAAGCTTGTTGCCAACGGATAGGTAGCGACGCATTTTAATGGGTTCAGAGTCACCAAATTTAATGCTTACAGCATTACTCTTATCTTTGTTGAATTGAACTTCCAGTTTTGGCGTTTGCAGTCCATATCTTTCTGGATTTTTTAGCGGGTAACTGGATTTTGGTATGGTTTCAACAAGGCGCAACAACGTGTCCATACGAAACTGGTTGGTTGCGGTATTATAAGGTTTGATTAAAAGCCATTGAGCATGTTGTTTTTTTAAAAAAATATCTTTTTTATCAGCTCGCTTGATGGTTATGTTTTTAATCTCATCCTGGTTAAGTGATGTGATGGGGGGAGGGGAACTGCTGTTATCTGTCGAATCTAAAAATGCAGCTGATGCAGCAATGATTATTAAAACTAGCAATGCAAGGTTGAGTTGATTTCGTTTATTCATAACATATATTATTTATTGCGGCGTTTTCGCCAAATAAAAAAACCACTACTTATAAGAATAATGGGTAGGCCGACAAGGAAGAACAGGCCAATCACTGCCCACACTGTACCGTCTAATATTAACTGGCTGTCGGGTGCAGTACTTGGTGGAATGCTAATGAGCTTGTCATCATTGCTGAGCCAGTTAAATATTCTTAACCCCATTTCTTTGTTTCCCAGGTTACCCACAAATTGATTAGAAATAAAATCGCTATCAGCAATAACAACAATACGTTGTTTAAGTTCAGGGCTGAGGGATTTTTCCATGGCATACGAAATGGTGATGGGGCCTAGGGTATCCGTTCCTGGATTGTATTCTACTTCGCCCTGTAACTTGCCAGCTTCCAGCCAACTTGTTGCGGTTGTTTTAATGAGTGGGGTCGCTGTAAAATTTGTATTCTCTGCATCGATAAGTTTAAGACCACCGCTTTGTGGGAAAACGGTTCCCAGTTTGAAATCTTCTGAGATAGCATGCGGTGGATAACTTTCTGCCAGTGCGGAGGTCGCTGGTATGCCTAGCATTTGAGTGGTTGGGTCAACAATCATGCCCTTTATGAATTTAATATTAAGTTGTTTTGCTAATGGTTCCAGGTTGAAAAGCTTGCCGGGTTCCTGGAGCCAGAGTAAGTTGCCACCCTTGCGGATAAATTCCTGAATAAGTTTTACTTCACCTTTTAAATAATTAACCCGTGGTTCGGCGATAACGAGTGTGTTGGTGTTCTCTGGAATGGAGTGTTGTTCAGCTAGGTTAAGTTGCTTTAGTTGAATGCCTTTATCTTGCAGGCTTTTAGTAAAAATTTGGTAATCATGGTTTGCCTTGCCATCAGGAATACGTTCCCCGTGGCCGCTTATAAATAAAATATTATGCTCGACACTGCGTATTAAGCGTTGCAGAGCATTCGTCAGATCCTGTTCTTTTATTGAAACCAGATGTTCGCTTCGTCCCGCAAGACTGATAATCATTTCACCCTCTGCTCGTATGCCAAGTTTACGGGTAGTGGTAGGATCTATTTCCGGGTTGATAAAATTTAGTTCGATTTTATCGGTGTGCTTCTGGTATTTTGCGATTAAATCCTTAATCAGCGTACGATATTGCGATACATCTGCATCACGTGCAAAGGCGGTAATATTTATTTCTGAATTGATTTTACTAAGTAGCTCAATACTCGCTACGGATAGTGTGTTGCGTTGTGTTGCTGTCCAGTCAGATTCAAATTTATATTTATTTGTTAACCATGCGAGTAGAACCATGGCAGTAATAAATAGAACAATAAAAACGATGTTTTGAATTTTTATGTTAAGACGATTTTTACTGGTGATTTCCATTGTTGTAACCTTGAAGAACATTTGTATGGGTAGCTTTTTAATTTTAGATATAAGCTAACGCTGCAGCCGGTCACTATCTAAACGACGGATAGAAAGGATTAGAAAGCTTGCGGATACGATGACAAAATACATTACGTCGGTTGAACTGAACAAACCTTTCGCCATCGCTTCAAAATGATGCAACATAGAAAGATATTCCAATGCACCGCTAGCGTTTGTATTAGTAACTTTGTCGCTTGACCAGTCCAGTATCCATAACATCAGCAATATACCAAAAGTACTAATGGCGGCAATTGTGGGTTGTTTGCTTAAGCTCGACATATAAACACCAATGGCGGCAAAGCTGGATAAAAGTAAGAGCAGACCTAACCAGGCGGAAAAGAATAAACCGTAGTCAAGTGTGCCGGCTATCGCGAGTGACAAAGGCATAATAGCGAGCAAAACGGCCATACAGATTAAAAATCCGACGACACCTAAAAATTTTCCAAAAACAATTTCGCTCATGGATAGCGGTGCAGAAAATAAAAGGCATAAGCTTTTATTTGCGCGTTCACCGGCAATAACTCGCATAGTAATGAGGGGGATCACCAGCATAAATATAATGGCCGAGGTTGCAAATAAAGGTGTTGCAATAAATTCAGTTGCACCGGGTGCATTTTCCATATTAGCCAGTTGAGGTTGTATCTGAATAAAAGTATTTAGCTGTGCCAAAAAAATATAAGCAAAGATAAATTGCACTACACCCAGAATTGACCAGGCCAGCGGTGATAAGAATAAACTTCGCAATTCGCGAATTGCGATAGTGAAAGTTTTCATGCGGCATCCTCATTTCTTTGCTCTAATGGAATGTGCTCAGCCGAAGTTATTTCAACAAAAATTTGCTCCAGTGTTTTTTGTTCGGGAGACAATTCCAGTAAGCCCCAGTTGTTATTAACCGCTTCGATAGCAATTTGTTTAGCGGGCGATTCATTAAATTTAATCCGTAGTCGGTTATTGCCGAGTTGTTCCACCGACTCAACATGTTCAATGCGTTTTATCTCATCAAGCGTTGGGCAGGTTTCAAACTGTGCGATAAGACTGGTAGCCTGCATGGATTGATTTAAACTATCGATAGAATCGCTAAAGACTAACTGACCTTTATTTATAATTTGCACACGGTCACAGGTCATTTGCACTTCAGGTAAAATATGGGTGGAAAGAATCACGCTGTGTTCTTTGCCCAGATCGCGTATCAGTTTGCGAATTTCACGGATCTGAATGGGATCGAGACCAACGGTGGGCTCGTCCAGAATAACAATAGAGGGAGTATGAATAATCGCCTGGGCAATCCCAACCCGTTGCTGAAAACCTTTTGATAAATTGGTGAGCAGCCGGTTTTTTACCTCGCCGAGGCCACAGCGATTTATTGAATAGTTAACCGCGTTTGTCTGCCGGGGGCGTTGTATGCCATTTATTTTGGCACAAAATCGCAAATATTCTTCAACGGTTAATTCAATGTACAGGGGCGGCTGTTCAGGTAAATAACCAATTTCGGCTTTGGCCAATTTGGGGTTATCGAGAAGATCGATGCCATTTATACTTATTTTGCCCTCAGTTGGTGCAAGGTTACCGGTTATCATCTGCATGGTGGTGGATTTGCCGGCTCCATTGGGGCCTAAAAAGCCTAAAACTTCACCACGTTTTAAGTCAAAATTTACCTTGTTCACCGCAGTGAGATTACCGTAATTACGGCTGAGGTGTTCGATATGCATCAGGAGGGGAGTTGTCATCATTCTCGTATAATTTTATTAATTTTATTAAGGTGCCGGCCGATAAGAGTCTTAATATACATTATTTTATGCATGAAATAATAAAATTTAAAGCAAATTATCATTTTAGGAATTGACGTTCTATTGTCGGCACGATGAAATATCCACTTTGTGACAAATATGGTTTTAACGCGGATAAGCGACAGCGCTATGTGGCTTTGATGGGATTTGGCATGGAATGCCATGCACAACTAGAATATTTACATGAAAATATAATTAAGCCAAACGCAGAAGCAATAGTCGATGAATTCTACGCTGAACTATTGTTATTTCCAGAGATTGGAACTTTTATTGCACAACATTCAGAAATAGATGTTTTAAAAAAAACTCAGATAGCCCACCTTGGTAGCTATGGATTAAAATTTGATAAGGCAGAATATTTTGAGCAGCGGCTCCGAATTGGTCTGGTTCATGCGCAGATCAAACTACCACTTAGTTACTATAAAGCGGCTTTTCGTATTTTAGACGAGATACTGATTAATTATATTACCGAGCTTGTGCCAGCAAAGAGTGAAGAGTTTGTACCGATGATAAAGTTAGTTTCACGGTTATCGAGTTTGGACATGTCATTGGCGATTGAAACCTACCACAATATAAAAGTACAGGATATGTCCAGCTCAATCAAAGCACTGAGAGATGAGCGGAAGTCATTATCCTCTATTATTGATCATGATGAATTAACACAGGTAGCAAGTCGTAGCCGAATATTTGAATGCTTAAGTGACAGCATTGAAAATGCACCGGAATCTAATGAAAGCTTTTGTGTTGCGATGATTGATTTAGATTATTTTAAGTCTGTTAATGATAATTTTGGTCATTTAGTTGGTGACCAGATATTAAAGGATGTTGCTTTTAGAATGAAATCGACATTACGTGAAAATGATATGTTGGGGCGTTATGGCGGCGAAGAATTTGTACTGGTTTTTGCTTCTGCTTCATTGCAAAAGACAGAGAAAATATTACAACGTATTTGTAAACATATTGCTGATGAACCTTTTCAGATTGAACAGCACAGTATTACAATGACGGTGAGTATTGGCGTGACCGACTTTCATGCCGGGGATAATGCGGACGATTTATTAGGCCGTGCCGATCATGCTTTGTATAAAGCAAAAAGTAGTGGCCGGAATCACGTCGTTGCAGAATATTATAAAAATTTAACCAAATTAAGGTCCTCCTGACCGCACAAAATTCATAAAAAACATTATAATCAGGCGCTATGAATATTTACCTGGGCGTTGATACTGGTGGAACCTTTACCGATTTTGTTTTAATTCGCGATCGGCAAATTAGCACGCACAAAGTTTTGTCTACTCCTGCCGCGCCCGAGCAGGCTATCCTGACTGGCTTAAGCGATTTAGAACTTACCCATTTACCAAATGATACCCAGCTATACATTGTGCACGGCTCGACTGTTGCAACTAATGCGGTTCTGGAAGGTAAAGGCGTGGACACGGTTTTTATTACCAATCGCGGTTTCAAAGATATGTTAAGTATTGGTCGTCAGGCACGGCGAGAGTTATATAATTTGCAACCTGAGTTTATTTTAGCACCGGTTGATTCTTCCCGTTGTCTTGAAACAGGTGGGCGTTTATCCGCATTGGCGGAAGTGCTGGAACCATTAAGCGAACAAGATTTAACCCTGTTAGTGACACAGGTTAAGACATTAAACCCTCAGGCGGTTGCAATAAATCTTTTGTTTTCCTACCTGGATGACGGCTTCGAAAAACAAATTGAACAAGCCTTAAAAGATTCTTTTGCAAAGTCAAAGACTTCCTTATTTATTTCTCGTTCATCAAATATATTGCCGGAATACAAAGAGTATGAGCGTGGTATGACAACCTGGTTGAACGCCTACGTTGGGCCCTTGGTTAAAGGCTATTTGCGAAGATTACAGCAAGCTGTACCACAGGCACAAATTTCGGTAATGCAAAGTGCGGGTAATACGATTGCAGCGGAGCATGCCGGTGACCAGGCGGTGCATATGTTGTTATCCGGCCCGGCCGGTGGTTTGGCGGCGGCGCATTATTTAGGCCAGCTAATACAGCAACCTCGTATGTTAACGTTTGATATGGGCGGCACCTCGACCGATGTTGCGCTAATAGAAGGTGCTATTCAGTTTACTAATGAATCGAAAATAGCGGGCTATCCTGTTGCCGTTCCGATGGTCGACATGCATACCATTGGTGCTGGTGGCGGTTCGATTGCGTATATTGATAATGGTGGATTGTTACAGGTTGGCCCGGAGTCTGCCGGTGCAAGCCCCGGCCCGGCATGTTATGTTCAGGGTGGCGTAAAGCCAACAGTAACCGATGCTAATTTAGTTTTAGGTCGTTTATTAGTGGATGCTTTCTTAGGCGGTGGAATGGTTTTAAATCTGGCAGCGGCAAAAGATGCCGTTCGTCCTTTGGCGAATAAATTAAATTTAAGCTGTGAAGAGATCGCAGAGGGCATTATTAAAATAGCCAATGAACATATGGTGAATGCCTTGCGGGTGATGTCGGTACAACGCGGAATTGATCCGCGTGAATTAACTTTGTGCTCTTTTGGTGGTGCAGGTGGTTTACACGTGTGTGCGTTGGCGAAGGCATTACAAATAAAAACCGCCGTTGTGCCAGTACATGCCGGTGTTTTATCGGCTTTAGGGATGTTGGTTGCACCGAAGGGGCGAGAGTATTCTCGTACTGTTAATTTATCAACAGGCAAGTCAAACACAGATATAGATAAAATAAAACAAAGTGTTGATAGTGAATGTAATGTTTTAGTCTGTCAGGGTGAGCAGGCTTTAATGGTTGAATCAGTGGAGTTAGAAAATATTGAATCACTTACAAGTTTAGACTGCCGCTACCGGGGGCAGTCGTATACTTTAAATGTTTCTTATAACGGTGACAGTAAAACATCAATTCAAGATAGCTCGCAGCGATTTATTCAACAACACCAGCAACGATATGGATATGCACTTGATTTACCGGTTGAGTTAGTCAACGTGCGAGTGAGTTTAAAGTCCAGACAACAAACGTTAACATTGAAAAAATTAAATTCCACAAAAAATGCTCAGCCATGCGCAGTGAGTAAGTTTCAGCAACAGGTGTTTGATGTTTATCGTCGTGTTGAGATTGCTAATGGACAAACAATTATTGGCCCAGCTCTGGTGATAGAAACCACCGCAACGACTTATATTGAACAGGGTTGGGAATGTTGTATGGATGAGTTTGGTAATCTGGTTTTAAAAGATAAAAATATTACCACCACGATACTATCCAGTTAAATATTTTCGTTGTGTCTACCGTGTCCGTTATGGCTAACAAATTTATTCTAAAGCCGGCTAACAAATAAATTCTCAGGCTCATTCACAAATTCAACACGCTTTAGCATCGCTTGAGTAACGAACACGTTATTTTTATTATCGATCAGCATGACATATTTAACGCCCAATTTATTAGCCATTTTAATCCAGTGTTCGGGGCCGGCTACAAAAATAGCGGTTGCGGCCGCATCGGCGGTGGTGGCATCGGGGTGAATAACGGTGACGGACAAACTGCCCTTTGCCGGATAGCCAGTGCGTGGGTCAATAATATGGTGGATGCGCTTATTATTGGCCAGATAGTAGCGCTCGTAACTGCCGGAGGTAAAAATGCTATCACCCGATTTAGCTTTTATACTTGCGATAGCCGTATTTCTGTCACTTGCCAGGGGGTCACGAATGCCGATGCGCCAGGGACGATCACCGTGTTGCCCGAGAGCTTTTAAGTCACCGCCAGCATTAATGATAATATTTTTAACATCGTACTGCTGTTGCAGGTTCGAGATTATCTTTTCCAATGCGTAGCCCTTGGCAATGCCACCCAGATCGATACGCACAGCCGGATTGCTACAGCTTACACGCACACCTTTAATTTTTATGTCCGTCATTCTTGGATTGGCCTTAACCAGTTCCTGAATTTGACTATCAGCCGGCGGCGCATTCATATTAAAATCATCCTGCTGAAAGCCCCATAGTTTAACGAGTTTACCAATAGCGGGATTGAACAGGTGGTCACTTTTTATTGCCAGTCGTTTTGCCTCGATAAGTAGAGGGATAACCGAGGTTGCCGCTGAAAAGGTACCGGTCATTTCACATAAAGTATTGGTGCGGGCAAGTGCGCCTTTTTGCCACGGGTGCCAAAATACATGCATGCGGTTTAAGTCATCTTCAATCGTTTTAAAAATTAACTCAGCCTGCTTATTTGTGACATCAGCAACCTCAACATCAATAATAGTACCGAAGGAGAAAATGGAAGTTTTATGTATTTCTACAGAGTGTTTGCAAGCGCTTACACTTAATAAAAGTAAGCCAGCTAAAAGATATTTTATTAATCTTGGCCAGTGTGAATGGTGCATTGCTTGCGGTGGTGGTACAGGTTGGAGCACTTTATTTCCTTGTAATATTATGATGTTATCTTTGTTTCGAGTGCATCAAGCAATGTTTTACTGATATTGAGTTTATAAAGCTTATCAAGCTCACGAATACAGGTCGGGCTGGTCACATTAATTTCGGTTAAATAATCACCAATAACGTCAATGCCGACAAAGCTTAGTCCTATACTTTTTAATTTTGGGCCGACCTGCTGGCAAATCCAGCGGTCACGCTCGCTAAGTTCAACACCAACACCTCGGCCACCGGCGGCGAGGTTACCACGGGTTTCGCCTTTGGCGGGTACTCTCGCTAGGGCATAAGGTATTGGCTCGCCTTCGATCATTAAAATACGTTTGTCCCCCTGACTGATTTCAGGGATAAAACGCTGCGCAATAATCGGTATTTTGCCATATTGGGTCATGGTTTCAAATATAACTGCGATATTAGGGTCGCCCTGTTTAATGCGGAAAATCGATGCGCCGCCCATCCCATCTAATGGTTTAACGATAATATCCCCCTGGTTTTGCTGGAACGCCTTAAGTTGCTCCATATCGCTGGCAACCAGCGTGGGCGCACAACACTGAGGAAATTGCAGGGTAAAGAGCTTTTCGTTCGCATCACGCAGGCTTTGTGGGCGATTGACCACCAGAACGCCCTGTTGTTCGGCAAGTTCGAGCAGATAAGTGGCGTAGATATAGGCCATATTAAAAGGTGGATCGAGGCGCATGATAATAATGTCGATAGTGCTCAGAAAGGTGGTTTCCGGGTCGCCGAGATCAAACCAAACTTCTTGATTTAATTGGAGTTTTATGGGGTAACAGTTGGCGACGGCGTTACCGTCATAGGCCAGTGAATGAGGACTAATATAGTAGATCTCCCAGCCCCGATTTTGTGCTTCTTCGAGCATTGCTAAGCTACTGTCTTTAACAGGGTTGAGTTGCTCGGGTGGATCCATCACAACAGCAAATTTTATCGGCATTGAATGACCTGTGGATTTGACTAAAAAGAGCAGATTAACATAAAAGTGACTAGCTTTTATTCAGTAATTTAGAGCCTAAACAAAGAGTTTATTCGCTGGTTTTGAATGCTGATTCTTAAGTATATGGCCAGAATGACCGATAATCTCTGTGGTTGATAGACACTGGGTAGAAATAAAATTAAACTTACTTTGTATGTAATATAATCAATATCGGAAGTCTTTACTAAATCAAGTGTTAGTATCTACTTACGTTTATTGAAAACAAGAAATAGTCTAAGCAATATAAATACTTATAGACTGTTTCTCAAAACTATGTTAAATAATAAATAGATGAATAAGTGTCCATTTATGGTAAAAAATGTGACACAATCTATGTTTGTTTAAAAAAACCTAGAAGTAACACGTGGAAGATACAAAACAGGTATGAGTGATATTTATCAAGATCTAAAAGTGATGGTTATTGACGATAGTAAAACCATTCGTCGTACGGCCGAAACATTATTAAAGAAAGTAGGTTGTGACGTGATAACAGCAACCGATGGCTTTGAAGCCTTATCAAAAATTGCGGATAACAACCCGGATATTATTTTTGTTGATATCATGATGCCACGGCTTGATGGCTATCAAACAACGGCGCTTATTAAAAATAATAAAATTTTTCAAACAACACCAGTAATTATGCTCTCAAGTAAAGATGGTTTATTTGATCGAGCAAGAGGACGGATAGTCGGTTCTGAACAGTACTTAACAAAACCCTTTACTAAAGAAGAATTGTTAGGCGCGATTCAGCGGCATGTTCTGGATGAACGTGCAAGCTGACATTGTTTGAACAACGCTAACTTATTGAATTTTTAACAGAGGTTTATTATGGCAAATATTTTAATAGTAGATGATTCACCAACTGAAATTCACGTGCTGCAAGGTATATTGCAAAAAAATGGTCATACGGTTGAATCAGTTATGTCAGCTGAAGAAGGAATTGCTAAAACTAAAACGATGAATCCCGATTTGGTTTTAATGGACGTGGTTATGCCTGGCATGAATGGTTTTCAGGCTACTCGGGCGATTAGCAAAGATCCTGAGACGCAGCATATTCCCATTATTATCGTTTCAACCAAAGATCAGGAAACCGATCGTGTTTGGGGAATGCGTCAGGGTGCAAAAGATTATATATCCAAGCCGGTTGATGAAGAAGATTTACTGAAAAAAATTGCTGCCGTTCTTGGTTAGTAATTTTTTTGGTTAGATTTTTTAGATTAACTAAGGTTTTAAATTAATTTCAGCATACTGAACTTAAAGACATAGATACGGTAGAGATAAATACAAATGAATGTTGCAGCACAATCAACTCCATTTGCTTTATTAGAGCAAATACAAACACGCTCTCAACAGCGTGCGCTTGGTTTGCCGCAAAAAGTGGAAGTGCGTAGAACCTGGTCGGGCGTCGGTTTTCGTATTGGAAATGTTCGCTTGTTGGTGACAATGAGCGAAGTTAATGAAATTTTAAAGTACCCCAGTATTACGAAAGTACCGAGTGCATTGACCTGGGTTAAAGGCTTGGCGAATATACGGGGTAATTTGTTACCAATAATGGATCTGAATCGTTTTGTGAATGATGAAGCATTACGCATAAATAAGACTTCTCGAGTCATTGTTATTCAACGCGGTGAATTAAGTTCCGGTTTATTAGTTGACGAAGTTTATGGTATGCGTCATTTTTTTACAGAAGAACATAGTAAAAATTTACCGGATGCCTCGGAAAAGTTAAAAACATATTTAAAGGGCTCGTTTGTGCAAAACGAAGTCGAATGGGGCGTTTTTAGTGTGGCAGAACTTGCGCAAAGCAGTGACTTTTTAAATATTGCAGCACGTATTTAGAGCAAATCTGGCTTACTTAAAATTTGTTTATTAATAAAAATTAAATTAATTGTACTCAGGAGTTTAAAATGAAAACAGGAAGCAAAAATAGCCTGGCGGGCATGTCGACTGATCGTATTATGCTTGTCTTATTTGCATTTCTGATTGTTTCAGTGATTGCATTGGGTGTTACCTATATTTACGTTTCAAAAGAAACGAACCTTGATAAAATTTACATCAGTAAAATTGGTGACCAACGGGTGATATCTCAGGAAATCGCGAAACTAACATCACAATCTGCCCGGGGTGATTTAACTGCCTTCCCATTATTGGCCAAAGCACGTGATGCGTTTCAGGATATTCTGGAATATCAGCAACAGGTGAGTGCGGCAGATGAAAATAAAGCAATGACGCCATTAATCGAGCTGGCTGCACTATGGAAAGGCTATCGGGAAAATGTTGATATTATTTTAGAACGTCGAGAAGTGGTTAATACCATCCGCTCCTACATTCAGGGTATCAACGAAAAAATTCCATCATTGCTTGCTTTGTCGGATGTGGTTGTTGATACCATGGCCAAGCAAAAAGCACCTCCGTACCAGGTTTATATTGCAACACGTCAGTTAATGTTAACTCAGCGTATTTCAAGTAATGTCGGTAAGGTACTTGAAGGTGGTGAAGAAGCGGTAACGGCTGCCGACAGGTTTGGGCGAGACGCGGCATTATTTGGTCGTGTTGTGCAGGACATGCTGCGCGGTAATCCAAATTTACGGATTCAAAAAATTATCGAACCTAAGGCTCGCAGAAAACTGCAAAATGTTGCAAAGCAGTTCTACAAAATTCGAAACCAGGTAGGTGCAATTTTAGAACGTTCACCAGAGATGTTTCAGGTATCAGCTTCTGCTGAAGAAGTTCTTGAAACAAGTGCAGCTATCCATGCAAAAATTAAAGAAGTCGATGCAAGTTATCAACGAATTATTGATAAACGCTGGACCACAAAAGCAGCCTCCGTGTTTGGTATTTTAGCGTTACTGTTTGCCTTTGCGCTTGGTTTTGTTTACTGGCGTGACTCTAAAATGACTCTCGAAGCATCTGAAGGACAGCGTCAACTTGAAGAAGAAACCAATACTGCTAACCAGGAGGCGATTTTGCGTTTGCTGGATGAAATGGGTGATTTAGCGGATGGCGATTTAACCGTAATGGCAACTGTTACCGAAGATATAACGGGTGCAATCGCAGACTCTATTAACTATGCGATTGATGCATTGCGTTCATTGGTATCAGCGATCAACGAAACAACCTTGCAAGTATCATCGGCGGCGCAACAGACGCAGGCAACGGCGATGCACCTTGCCGAGGCGAGTGACCATCAGGCGCAACAAATTACCGGTGCGAGTACCGCGATTAATGAAATGGCTGTATCGATTGAGGGTGTATCAACGCATGCGAGTGAGCTTGCAGACGAGGCACGTCGGTCGGTTGATATGGCGAACAGTGGCTCGGATGCAGTACAAAAAACCATTAACGGTATGGACAGCATTCGAGAAACGATTCAGGAAACATCCAAACGAATTAAACGACTCGGCGAAAGCTCGCAGGAAATTGGAGATATTGTTGAACTGATTAACGATATCGCCGAACAAACAAATATTCTGGCATTAAACGCGGCGATTCAAGCGGCAATGGCGGGCGATGCTGGTCGTGGTTTCGCGGTTGTTGCGGATGAGGTTCAGCGGCTTGCGGAACGTTCCGCTGATGCAACAAAACAAATCGAGGCACTGGTTAAAGGTATTCAATCAGACACCAAAGAAGCGGTGGCTTCAATGGAACAAAGTACAGCGGGCGTGGTATCGGGTGCGCAACTGGCGCAGGATGCGGGGCAGGCACTTGAGCAAATCGAATCAGTATCAGAACATTTGGCGGACTTGATTCGAAATATTTCAGAGTCAGCTTCACAACAGGCGAATGCGGCATCTAATATTTCAGACACCATGAACGTTATTCAAGAGATAACCACACAAACTTCTGCGGGTACCAATGAAACAGCAGCGTCGATTGGTAACCTGGCTGAATTAGCGAATGAACTACGTCGCTCAGTTGCAGGCTTTAAACTTCCTGAGTAAGTCGCTGATAGACAGCGCTTTAGCGATAGTTTAAACATTAATGTTATATAACAGTGTAGATTTGGTGATGACGGATATAGACCCAATTAACGGAACGGATACAGATATTGATTCGTCTTTAAAAAGGGTCACTGCGCCAGTCAGTAATACTTCTTGGCATTTAGAAGAAATGTCAGAAATGGGAGAGGCTTTATTTTGCAAGTGGGTTGAACTTGTTGAATTACGAACAGGCATACGAATTTCTGAAATGAGGAAATCATTTCTATTATCGAAGTTATCCATACGGATGAGGGAGATAAAGATTGACGATTACCAGCAGTACTTTGATGTTGTGAACGATAAACGCTGTGGCCAGGTTGAGTGGGAAACACTGGTCGATCGCTTAACCGTACACGAAACACGTTTCTGGCGTGATGAAAGTATTTTTCAGTTAATAGAAAAAGAATATATAGAAAAAAATAACCTGTTAAATAATAACAGGCTGGATTTACAGGTATGGAGCGTCGGTTGTGCGACGGGGGAAGAACCCTATTCGTTAGCCGTGTGGTTTGAGCATTATTGCACGATGAACAATATTGATAATCGTCAGGGTATACATGCTACAGACATAAGCTTGGCTGCTCTGGCAACAGCGCGAGAAGGTCTTTATCCGCAGAGTCGCTTAACCAATATACCTGAACATTATTTAAATTATTATTTTACAAAAAAAAATAAAGACAAATATAAAATAAATGATAATTTGAAAGAAAGGGTTTGCTTTACAAAATTAAACCTGATGGATGTGGATTCATTTCCATTTTCAGATTTTGATATTATTGTTTGTCAGAATGTCATGATTTACTTTGACCAGGAATTGCGAATAAAGTTGTTAAATGCATTTGCAGACTATTTGAAAGTCGGTGGAATATTAATTTTAGGCGCTGGTGAAATGCTTGGCTGGAATCATCCAAAGATGGAAAGTTTAAACTTTCAATCGACATTGGCATTTCAACGAGCTTACGAATAAAACGATAAATTGAGTGTGGTATGACTGTTAATAACGAGCTGGATATTAATACGCTAAACTGGGTTAAGTCTGAAATAGACGAAACCATGAAGCAGGCACGTACTTCACTTGAAGCGTATATAGAAGATCAAAGTGACGAATCTCAAATACTATTTTGTGTTAATTACCTGCATCAGGTTTATGGCACATTGCAAATGGTTGAAATTTATGGTGCTTCACTATTTGCTGAAGAGCTGGAACTGCTGGCTAATGCGATACACGATAATAATGTTAAGAATAAAGATGAAGCGTTCGAAGTATTAATTCGTGGCAGTTTGCAATTACCAGACTACCTGGAGAAATTACAGGTTGGTCAAAAAGATACCCCAATTGTTCTATTACCCTTGTTTAATGATATGCGTGCTGCACGTAGTGAGGCTTTACTTTCTGAGACAGCCTTGTTTAACCCTGATTTAGAGATAAATGCGCCAGCGGTTAAACAGGAAGAGAAGAACGAGATAGGTAAGCACATTGCTGAGTTGGCGGCGGAAAAACGTCATCAATTTCACCTGGGTTTATTAGGCTGGTTTAAGGGAAGAGAGGTAGATAAAAGCCTTAAGATTATTTCGAATGTATTGCAAAGTCTGCGAAGTGTTTCAGAGGAGCAAAATACGAGTCGTATATTGTGGGTTGCCGATGGCTTGATTGATAGCTTAAAAGATAGCGGCGTTGAAACAAGTGTTGCGACTAAATCTCTGGTTGGTCAGGTCGACCGTAGTATAAAAAACATTATCGATGGAGGCGAGGTTGCGCTTGCGCTGGACCCGCCAAACGACTTATTAAAAAACTTACTCTATTATATTGCTGGTTCGTCTACTCACGGAGACAAAACAAAACAAATAAAAGAATCGTTCAGACTTGCTGATGTTATGCCTGACACGAAAACGCTTGAAAAAGCACGTGCAGATTTAAACTCGCCCAATATGGAATTAATGGATACCGTTTCAGGTGTCCTCAGAGAAAACCTGCAACAAGTAAAAGATTCTCTCGATATCTTTATGCGCAGTGAGGAATATAACACCGAAACATTAGTGCCGGTTAGTGAGAAGCTAGCAAGCATGGCCGATACCCTGGGTATGCTCAGTCTTGGTCCTCAACGTAAAAGTCTACTTGAAGAAATCAAGGTTATTGACAGCTTGATCGACGGTAGTAAAGTTGCGACTGAAAGTGAGCTGATGGATATTGCTTCAACCATTATTGAGTTAGAGCATACCTTTGATTCAATGAGTGAAACAACTGTACAGCCTGAAGCTGCAGAGTCTGAACAAGCTTCATCGTCAAGCAGGAAGCAACCAAGATCTGCAGATGAACGAAAACTTCTTGAATCGGTTATTGCAGAAGCCAAGATTGATATCGCTTCAGTAAAAGAATCTGTTAGTGAATTTAGTCGCCAGCTTAATCATCCTGAGGTACTAAATTCAGTACCCGACTTATTGGATAAGGTGCGAGGTAGTTTGAATATATTGCAACTGGAGCGTGCGGCAAATTTAATGCTCGATTGTAAAAAATATATTGAATATAACCTTATTCCATCGAAAACAATTCCTGAACCAGAGACACTCGATTATCTTGCTGATGCAATCAGCAGTATTGAATATTATATGGAATCTCTTGTAGATAGTTGGGGTGAACCAACCGCTATTTTAAATGTGGCAGCAGCGAGTTTAGAACAACTCGGTCAATTACTGGATGTCGATAAGCCAACAGTACGGGATCCTGGCGCAAGTCAGGATGCTATTACAATTGATCCGAGTTTATTAATTGAGACTACGGATGATACCGTTATTAATCTACAGGCACCCTCAATTAAGGGTGAATCAGAAACCAATGTTTCGAGCGACAGTGTAGAGCAAACGATTACTGATTTATCGCAACCAGTTTTTGATGAGCCAGAAACAATATCCGATTTAAAGCAGCCTAAATTTGCAGAGGATTCTTCTGTAGTTGATACGGTGCAGAATCTGGAACAACCAGAATTAGAGCTCAGTACAGATTCGCTAGAAATTGATTTAGGCTTAGAGATAGAAGATGAACATGAAGCTAGTCTCATCGATGATGTTAAGGAATCTTCCGGTTTCGATAGTGAATCAGAAACACTAGAGCCGGATTTAGAACTGGATTCGAGTGCAACAAGCATTCCTATTGAGCGTTTGGATGAGTCACTTGGTTTGTGGTTTATGGATCCAGATAGTAGTGATGTAGCGAGTCTGGTTATTGAAGTTATTGGCAGTATTGTTGAAAATATTAGCAGTGGTGATTTAAGTAATGAAGAAAAAGAAGATGCACTAAAAATCAGCAATGAGATGAAAGATACTATTCAACGTATTGCTAATAATGAAGAAGATTTTACTGATGAAACTGAAAAATTTATGTTGTCGGCACGTGATGGGCTTGAAAATTTTTTTTCAGGTAAACCACCATTCATTGATGAGAGTATAAGTAACTTAGATTTTGACGGGAATGATGTTGAAATAAAGGTAAGCAATCCTCCTGATGCATATGCTGCGACCGAGATGGTGGTTGATACTTCCTATGCACCGATTGAAATAGATGAAGAAATTTTTGAAATATTCCTTGAAGAAGCAGAAGAAGAATTTGAAAATATTTCGAAATATCTGCCTGAATGGAAAACTAATCTGGATAACCATGAGCCGCTAAAAGAAATGCGTCGCTCTTTCCATACCTTAAAAGGAAGTGGTCGACTTGTTGGTGCGAATGACCTTGGAGAGTTTGCCTGGGCTTTTGAAGGAATGCTTAATAGAGTTATCGATAAAACGATTTTGCCAATCCCTGAGTTGTTAGATTTAATCGAGCGAGGCAGGCTTGCACTACCAGTCTTATATAGTTTGCTCAAATCAGGGCAGCGTCCTGATCAGCATATTTTCTCCTTAATGGAGCACGCCGATTCATTGAGTCGAGGTGAATCATTTACACCATTAACTGAAACTATTTCTTCGGTCAGTATTCCTCAGCCGGATTTATCACGCTTTGATTCTGTTGCAGTGAATACCTCTGAGCTGGAAACAAAGCTTGATGATAGCGTTGACAAAATTCAACGGCCTAAAATTGATAGCGTATTACTAGAAATATATCGCAAGGAAGTTGCAACGCACTTAATGGTTTTAAGAAAATACATTAGTGACTGGCATACAAAAGATATTCATGATGTGACCGAACCATTGTTTAGAGCATTGCATACCTTAACGGGTAGCGCGCGCACAACTGGTGTGCAGGTCGTATCTGATTTATGTTTACAACTTGAATACTATATTAAGTTATTGCAGGCAGAAGATTTACTGGTATCAAGTGATGGTATTAAGTTGTTTGAAGATGCAGCTAATCGTATCGATATTATTTGTGCACAACTTGGTGAGCAGGTAGCTGAGCTGTATACGACAAATGATCTCGTCATTCGGACTGAGAATTTAATGCAGTCATTACAGGATATGATTGCAACACGTAGCACCAATTCTTTAACTGTGTCATCGGTACTTGAGGAAGGCGATGTCTCAGCTGAATCTGAATTAGAAGAAAACTATGATGAAGAATTACTTGAAATCTTTATAGATGAAGGCACCGAAATTTTAGATGAAAGTGAACATACCTTACATGCATGGAAGGACGAGCCTGATAATAAAGAACATATAGATGCCTTACAACGCCAGCTACATACCTTAAAAGGTGGTGCAAGAATGTCTGGTGTTACCGCGATTGGCGATTTAAGTCATCGAATGGAGTCGTTAATAACAAATATTGTTGATGGCAGATTGAGCACGAATGCTGATGTCTTTAATGTTCTGCATGCGGCACAAGATAGTCTTATCGATATGCTGGAGCAGTTAAAAGCACATAAACCATTAACTTCTGGTCAATCGGTTATCGATCAAATTGATAATGTTTTGGCTGCCCATGGTAGTAATAACATTGAAGACGCTGACTCTGAAGAACTTGTTGTTGATAGTGGTGAAGAAAATCTGAATAAAATAGATTTAAGTGACGATAATTCTGATGAAGCAATTATCCTTGATGACAGTGATAATGGCCTGGATGATAGCAATGATTTAACGATTGAAATTGAGTCAGTTAGAACTGATAGTGATGAGCCGGAGGCTGATGAAACAGCCGAAGCCAATAACCTGTCTATAGAGCTAACCGAAGAATTAACAAACTTAGCGGAAGAGCTTGATAATGTATCTTCTGATAATACCGTTGTTTTAGATATGTCGGCTGAAGATACGCCGGTTGAAGATACGGGCAAGGAAAGTAGCAAAATTGGGTTAGATAAAAGTGACTCGGACTCTTTTGAATTGTCCTCTGCTGATCCAGATACTGAATCTGAGAGTGACGAACTGTTGTTATTTGAAGCAGAACAACCCGTTCCTCAAAAGACCGCACCTGCCGATCAGGTACGGGTACGAGCTGATACACTTGATAACCTGGTGAATTTTGCCGGTGAAGTCAGTATTTATCGTTCGCGACTTGAACAACAAGTGAACTCATTCCGTTTTAATTTGCAGGAGCTTGACGAAACGGTCGAACGTTTTAGAGGGCAGCTACGTACCTTCGAAATTGAAACAGAAGCACAAATTCAAACACGTAAAGAAGAGGCATTTTCTTCTCAGCACGAACACTTTGACCCACTTGAATTTGATCGGTTTACACAAATGCAGCAAATATCGAGGTCAATGCTTGAAAGCATGAATGATATTGATAGTTTGCGTAGTATTTTATCCAGCCTCAACCGGGAGTCGGAAACATTACTGGTTCAGCAGTCTCGAGTAAATACTGAACTACAAGAAGGCTTAATGAGTACTCGCCTGGTTCCATTTGACAAACAGGTGAACCGGCTTAAACGTATAGTAAGACAAACAAGTAGCGAAGTTGGAAAGCAAACATCCATTGAATTTGATGGTGTTGAAATGGAATTAGATCGTTCCATTGTGGAACGTATGATGCCAGCGATTGAGCATATGATAAGAAATGCCATTGCACATGGTATCGAAATGCCTGAAGAACGCATAGCAGCGACTAAGTCTGAAGAAGGACATTTACTGTTTTCTATGAGTCGTGAAGGTGGTGATGTTGTTATTCAAATTAAGGATGATGGCGCTGGTATCGATTTTGATGCTATTAAAAGCAAGGCCATTGAAAAAGGTTTAATAAAAGAAAATGCTGAAGTATCAGAGAAATTACTACTAGATTTGATATTAGAATCTGGTTTTAGTACAGCAGATGAAATTACCCAGATTGCTGGCCGTGGCGTAGGCATGGACGTTGTGAATAACGAAATTAAACAGTTAGGTGGTGTCTTGAACATCGACACCGCTAAAGGTGAAGGTACAACATTTACGGTAAGTATGCCTTTATCACTCGCGGTTAGTCGGGCATTAATGATATATGTTGGCGATAGTATGTATGCTGTACCACTATTAAGTGTTGAAGGCGTTGAGCGGGTTTCGCATGAAACACTGGCCGAATTACAGGCAAGCAAAGATGCTACCTATAGCTGGATTGATGAAGAATTTCATTATATTCACCTGGGCCAGTTAATGGATGGTGTTAAACCTGGTTTACCCGGTGAAGGAAATAAAGCAGCCTTGTTGATGGTGCGCAGTGGCAATTTTAGAGCGGCATTGCATATTGAAGGCTTAGTCGGCAGTCGTGAAATTGTTATTAAACCCGTCGGTCCACAATTAAGCAGTTTACGTGGTATTTCCGGAGCCACCATTATGGGTGATGGCCGTGTTGTTTTGATTCTTGATCTTGGTGTACTGATAAGACTGGCACTGACAGAATCAGAGTCAAAATATCTTGAGGCTGCAACAGCAATTGAAGATATAGTGCCGGAAGTAGAAGAAGATAAAGCACCAATAGTAATGGTTGTTGATGATTCCATTACTGTACGTAAAGTAACTTCAAGATTCCTAGAACGAAATGAACTTGATGTTATACAGGCAAAAGATGGTGTTGATGCACTAACGCAATTATTAGACATGACTCCCGATGTTATGTTGCTCGATGTTGAAATGCCGCGTATGGACGGTTTTGAATTAGCCATTAATATGCGTAATGATGAACGCTTAAAAGATATTCCTATTATTATGATTACCTCTCGCACGGGCCAGAAGCATCGAGACCGGGCAATGAACATCGGTGTAAATATGTATATGGGGAAACCCTATAATGAAGCTGAATTATTAGAAAACATTCAGTCATTACTTAATGTCGACAATTAAGTTGTGACATTAGAATGAATATATCCGGTACATACGAAATAGGGCAACGGGAAATATCTTCAATGTCTTCCTCTATGCTCTCTCAGGAATTAAGTCAGATTCGTATCGCAGTAATTTCAAATTCTGTATCACAAAGAAATCAATTAAAAGAAGCTCTAGAAAATGTTGGCTTAAATGTTGTTATTGATGACCCGCTAACGCTCACATTTTTAGGTAAACTGGAAACACTCAATGTCGATGTCATCTTGCTGGATCTTGATGAACACGGTGATTATGACGATATTCTGGATAGCCTGCTGGATAACCATACTATTCCAATTATCTTTAATGATGTTTCAGTTTTAACCCTGAATGAGCCACATGTTTTGGCTCGATGGTATGGTAAGTTACTAAAAAAAATATCAAATGCTGTTGGACAGCATTCGATAGAAGAAAAAACCTATGCTGAGCATTATAATACGTCTTCACAAAGTAAAATTTTTGGTAAAAATAAAGCTAAAACGGTTGTTGTTAAGCCTGATAAGGGACTGGCCAAAAATGTTTGGGTACTTGGTGCATCGTTAGGTGGTCCCGATGCAGTAAAAGAATTTTTTAAAGCTCTTCCGGCGGATTTGCCCGTAGCCTTTGTTTTAACCCAGCACTTAGGGGCTAACTTTATAAGTATACTTGCCGAGCAACTTAATCAAATTACCGATTACAAAGTATTAACACCGTCAGCCGGGCATGTGATTCGACATAAAGAAGTGATTGTCACACCGGTAAATACAAGACTGGTTGTTAATCCGATAGGTGCAATTGAATTGGAACCTATTACACATGAACAGCAGTATTCACCATCTATTAATATGGTACTTGAAGATATGTTGATGCGCTATGGTAAGGGACTCGGTGCCATTATCTTTAGTGGCATGGGCGATGATGGGCTTAAAGGTTGTGAACTATTACATGCCAAAGGCTCCATGGTCTGGACACAATCAGCAGAAAGCTGTGTTATAAGTAGTATGCCCGAGACGATAGAGAAAAAGAATTTATCGAGTTTTACGGCCGCACCCGCAAAACTGGCTGAAAAATTGTATGACTATTTACGTATAGATTAATGACAACATTGAAAGCAATCATTGGAGAAAACCATGGGTGATGTAACATATATTGATCCTGGCCGAAAACAAATAGCAAAAGCAGAAGAGAGTCATGCTGATGTTATTCATTGTTTGATGATATCTTTATCTGAAGAAACAATCTTATTACCCAATGCAGCCGTTGCTGAAGTGATTGGCTATGTTCAGCCAGAGCCATTAGAAGGTTCGCCTGCCTGGTTTTTAGGCCGGATAGGCTGGCGTGAACGTCTTGTGCCGCTTATCTCACTGGAAATTGCGACCATTTCGAACGACAATGCTAAGCCAAATATGGAAGGCACACGTATTGCTATTTTAAATACCTTAAATGGCAACCCCAATGTTCCGTATATTGGCATTGTTACGCAAGGTATTCCCCGCCTAGGCGTTATTCATGATAGCGATATATCCACGATAGAAACATTGCCGGGTAAAAGACAGTCGATTGCTGAAATAGCAAATTTCAATGGGCAGGAAGTTATTATTCCAGATATTGATGATTTAGAGAATCGGATACTCAATATTCATTAAATAAGTTGAGATTAGATATTTAAATCGCCCCACAATAACTGTAACGATGTTATTGCGGTTATTGCTGCTGTTTCTGCGCGTAAAACACGTGGCCCAAGTTTTATTTTATTAAAGCCGTGTTGGCAAATTGTATTTAATTCCAATTCCGTAAAGCCACCTTCCGGGCCAATAATAACTCTAAGTTCTTTGCATGCACCTATAGACGCGAGTGGTTGGTTTGCTGTTGGTTCGAAAACAATACCGGCTATTGTCGAAGAGCTTAACCAGTCGGCAATGCAATGAACAGGCTTGAGCTCAGGTAAAATATTACGACCCGATTGCTCGCAGGCACTTTGAATAATTCCCTGCCAATGAGCTTGTCTTTTTATTTCTCGTTTAGCATCAAGCTTTATTGTTGAGCGTTTAGCCATTAACGGGGTAATACTATTTACCCCAAGTTCGACAGATTTTTGTAAAGCAAAATCAAATTTATCGTTCTTGATTAAACATAAGCCAAGTTCAATTTTAAGTGGTGAAACCGTTTTGTCCTGCTGTTCTTGTAGGATGATAACATGGGTTTGTTTTTTATCGATGCTGCTTATTTGTGAAAGGTATTCGCAACCCCGGCCATTAAATAAAACAAGATTATTACTTTTCTTAAGCCGAAGCACATTAACAGCATGGCGATGTGCTTCGATGGGTAAAGTAATAACTAAACCTGTATTTAAGGCTGTGTCGACATATATTCTGGGAATACGCATTTTAAATTTATTATTTAACCTGAAATCGGAATAAGAAAAATAAATTATTAAAATCCATTAATCCAGTTTCCTGTCCATTGGAGAACCACAGAATTTATTATCCCGAGCTCAGCTTATTTAAATAAGCTTAAATTTCAGATAAATTCAGATTATTCCAAAGTTTTGCTGTGGCTGCAGTTTGATTCATGGTGTAAAAATGCAGGCCAGGTGCACCGGCAGCAAGTAATTGCTCACAAAGTTTTGTTATAACTTCTTCACCAAATAATTTAATTGAGTCTTTATCATCACCGTAACTTTCTAAACGTTTGCGGATCCAACGTGGAATTTCCGAACCACACATATCCGAAAAACGTGCTAACTGGGTGTAGTTAGTAATCGGCATAATACCCGGCATAATTGGAATAGATAAGCCGCGTTTCTCACAGGAATCGACAAAATTATAATAAGCATCAGGGTTAAAAAAGTACTGCGTGATGGCACTGTTTGCACCGGCTTCAACTTTTCGTTTGAAGTTTTCAAGGTCGGCATCTGCACTGGGTGCCTGTGGATGAAACTCCGGGTAGGCAGCTACTTCAATATGAAAATGGTCATTATACTTATCGCGGATAAAGCCAACCAGTTCGTTGGCATAACTAAAATCGCCATGGCTACCGGAGCCCGTACCCGAAGGCATATCGCCTCTTAAAACAACCAGTTGCTTAATGCCATTATCTTTATATTGCTCAAGTAAACTAACAATAATTTCTTTACTCGTTCCCATACAGGATATATGCGGGGCAGCATTAAAACCGGCTTTTTGTATATCGAGCACCGTGTCCATCGTACCGTCCTGGGTACTACCGCCAGCACCAAAAGTCACCGAGAAGTATTTAGGCTTAAGCTTGCCGAGTTCAGAGCGAACAACTTTAAGTTTTTCGGCACCTTCGGGTGTCTTGGGTGGAAAAAACTCAAAGCTAAAATTTTTAGGATGTTTTTTTTGTGATTCCATTATTAAAACCTTTTTTAACCACAACTGACACGAAGGACGCAACGAAAAAGATAGCATAGAGATATCATAACTTAGCTGTTATCCCGTATAACTATTTAATCTTTATGTTTTTTTTCGTTGTGCTTGTAGTGTCCGTTGTGGTTAATGTTTTTTAATTAATAACGATAATGCTCAGGTTTATAAGGTCCATCAACCGGCACATTAATGTATTCAGCCTGATCTTTAGTAAGCGTTGTTAAATATGCACCAATTTTTGTTAGATGCAAGCGCGCTACTTTTTCATCAAGAATCTTCGGCAAGATATATACTTCATTTTTATAACTATCAGCGTTGGTGTAAAATTCCATTTGCGCCATTACCTGGTTAGTAAACGACGCTGACATAACAAAGCTTGGATGGCCGGTTGCACAACCCAGGTTAACTAAACGTCCTTTAGCTAACATAATAATACGTTTGCCGTCAGGGAAGATAACGTGATCGACTTGTGGTTTAATTTCAGACCATTCATATTTTTCAAGTGATGCAATATCAATTTCTGAATCGAAATGACCGATATTACAAACAATAGCTTCGTTTTTCATGGCTTGCATGTGGTCATGGGTAATGATTTTTGCATTACCGGTCGTGGTAACAAAAATATCACCTGATTTACAGGCTTCATTCATATCAACAACACGGTAGCCTTCCATTGCTGCTTGCAATGCACAGATAGGGTCAATTTCGGTAACCCAAACGGTGGCGCCCATACCTTTAAATGCTTGTGCACAGCCTTTGCCCACATCACCGTAACCTAAAACAACGGCAATCTTGCCTGCAATCATTACATCGGTTGCACGTTTAATACTATCAATTAAAGATTCACGGCAACCGTATAAATTATCGAATTTAGATTTTGTTGCCGAATCATTGACATTCATCGCAGGGAAAAGTAATTCACCTCGATCCTGCATTTCATATAAACGATGCACACCGGTGGTGGTTTCTTCTGTTACGCCTTTCACACTGCCAGCAGTATCTTGCCAGTGTGTTGAACCGTCTTTAATAGTACGACGTAGTACATCAAGAATGGCGGCATATTCTTCGTTATCATCCGCTTTGGTTGCTGGAATGGCACCTGCTTTTTCAAACTCAACACCTTTGTGAACCAGTAGTGTTGCATCGCCACCGTCATCGAGGATCATATTTGGTAATTTTCCATCAGGCCATAATAAGGCTTGCTCGGTACACCACCAGTATTCTTCGATTGTTTCACCTTTCCAGGCAAACACAGGAATGCCTTGATCGGCAATGGCCGCTGCAGCATGGTCCTGGGTTGAAAAAATATTACAGGACACCCAACGAACTTCGGCACCAAGCGCAATCAGGGTTTCAATAAGTACAGCGGTTTGGATAGTCATGTGGATACTGCCCATAATGCGGCAGCCGGCGAGGGGTTGAGCTTTGCCAAATTCTTCACGAAGTGCCATTAGCCCTGGCATTTCAGTTTCGGCAATTTTGATTTCTTTGTGGCCCCATTCAGCAAGTGAAATGTCGGCAACTTTATAGTCTGCAAATGATTCTGGAACAGCGTTCATCATCATTCTCCTTTAATTGTTTAAAGTGGAATGAGCGCCGTTTATCCAGTAAATGGATCTGCCTTTTTCGAGCCTGACGAAAATTAAATTCCGCTGCAGCGCCCCTCAAAAAGGACAGTAGAAATTAGAAGTCTAATTATAGTACGTTTATATGCTTCGTGCTATTTGGAAAATATATTTTTTTAACCACAACCGACATGACGAAAATTTAGTAATTCAAGAACTTATCATTTGCAATGACAAAGCTTAATATTAATAATTCTTTTCGTTGTGTCCTTCGTGTCCGTTGTGGTTAATGTCCTTTGACTTTCTATACCCCCGCCGCAGCCTTCAGCGCGTCGGCTTTATCGGTGCGTTCCCAGCTTACGTCGATATCTTCTCGGCCAAAATGACCATAGGCAGCCGTTTTTTGATATATCGGTTGCAGTAAGTCGAGCATATGCACGATACCGCGTGGGCGTAAGTCAAAATGTTCGCGTACCAGCTCTACAATGCGGGCATCCGCTATTTTACCAGTGCCAAATGTTTCAACACTGATAGAAGTTGGGTGGGCTACACCAATGGCGTACGAAACCTGAATTTCGCAACGTTCAGCCAAGCCTGCTGCAACGATATTTTTTGCTACATAACGGCCTGCATAGGCAGCTGAACGATCTACTTTTGATGGATCCTTTCCAGAGAAAGCACCGCCACCGTGTCGAGCCATACCGCCGTAGGTATCCACAATAATTTTACGACCGGTTAAGCCGCAATCGCCTACCGGGCCACCAATAACAAAACGGCCGGTTGGGTTAATAAAAAAGTCGGTGTCTTTGTTTAGCCATTCAGCCGGTAGAACTGGTTTAATAATTTCTTCCATTACCGCTTCGTGGAGAGCTTTGTTGTCGATATCATCATCATGCTGGGTGGATAACACAACCGCATCAATACCCACTGGTTTATGATTTTCATAACGGAAAGTCACCTGGCTTTTTGCGTCTGGGCGTAACCAGGGCAGGGTGCCATTTTTGCGTACTTCGGCCTGGCGTTTCACCAACCGGTGGGCAAAGGTAATTGGCGCAGGCATAAGAACATCGGTTTCATTGCTGGCATAGCCAAACATTAAACCCTGGTCACCGGCGCCTTGTTCTTTGTCATCGTCTTCGGCTTCGTCAACGCCCATGGCAATGTCAGCCGATTGTTTGTCAATACTGGTTAAGACGGCACAAGAGCCATAATCAAAGCCCATTTCCGAGCTGTTATAACCAATTTCCTTGATGGTATCGCGCACCACTTGTTGCATATCTACATAAGCACTGGTTGTTATTTCACCTGCTAAAACCACCATGCCGGTATTAATCATGGTTTCACAGGCAACCCGTGCTTTTTTATCCTGTGCCAGGATGGCATCGAGTACACCATCAGAAATCTGGTCGGCTATTTTATCTGGATGGCCTTCAGAAACAGATTCGGATGTAAAAAGGTATTCACTCATTTTATTATTTCCTTACATTAAAAAACCGCTTTAGCGATGACTAAAGCGGTATTTAGTATTTGGACCTGGTCTATTCAGGTGCGCCGCTTTAGCCGTACTTATTAAGCGCCCGCAATCTGAATTCAAATCGGCGCTGTTCAGGAGATTATAGTGCTTATGTAGATGATGTCAAAATTTATATGCAGAATATGTTGCAAATTTTTAGGTTAAAACATAAACATCATAGCGGGTGATCTTGCTTTGGATACTCATGCTGGGGATTTTGTCGGTGAGTGTCGGCGCAGTTTTAGGCCGCTTCACCACCACACGTTTGCGGGCAAATTTTAAGGCGAGGTTAAACAATTCGGTTTCATCTGGCTGTGTATTTTCTTTATGGCTAAGTAATTTTTGTAATATTTGCATGTTTTTTCTAACCGAAGCCGATTTTTTTCTTTGCGGATACATCGGGTCGAGGTAAATAATGTCGGGGTAGTGGCTATTCGATTTTGTATCAAGCTTTTTGAGATAATCCACTGCATCTGTTTGTAGCAGGCTAAATCCCTGCTGTTTAATATCCTCAAAATTATCATTATTTTCAGCAAGCTTTAGTGCGGTGTTGACCAGCTCGGCAACAATCGGATTGCGTTCAATCATCTTAACGCTGCAGCCTAAACAGGCCAGAACAAAGGCATCTTTAGCCAGTCCGGCGGTCACATCGAGTACACTCAAGGGCAGCCTGTATTTTTTTATGCCAATCGCTTTTGCAATTGCCTGACCCTGGCCGCCACCGTATTTTCGACGGTGTGCCAGGCTGCCAGAGATAAAATCCACATGAATAGCGGTGTTCGCCTGCCGGTCAATTAGTTCGGTAATATCCTCTTTATAGTAAAGAATAAAGTCACTTGATGCCTCGTCCAATGTACTGATATTTAAGGCGTTTTTTTGCGCAAACTTTGCCGCTACCAGGGCAAGAAATTCGGACTCAAAACAAATGCTGACAAGATCTTTCATTGGAAAATTGTAAACGGAACGTTTATTGTGTGCCAGCGAATTTACACTTTTAAACATTAGGAGATATCTTATGGTAAGTCTTGAAACCCCCGTATGCGATTTTGATTTACCGGCAATTGATTTTTCTTTGCCGGGCGTAGACGGCAAAATTTGGAGCTTAAAAGATTGTGCGGGCGAAAAAGGCCTGCTTATAATGTTTATTTGCAACCATTGCCCCTATGTAAAAGCGATTCTTGAGCGAATAGTGCGGGATACCTTAGAGTTAAAAAGCTTAGGCATCAATAGCGTCGCCATTATGTCGAATGACCCTAGCCAGTACGAAGAAGATTCTTTCGAAAATATGCAAAAAATAGCCGACAGTGCGGGGTTTTCCTTCCCTTACCTGTTAGATAAAACTCAGCAGGTTGCCAAAGCCTATGGTGCGGTTTGTACCCCTGATTTTTTCGGTTACAACGCAAAACTGGAACTGCAATACCGTGGTCGTCTGGATGCGAGCCGCAAAGAGACCGCTGAAGGGGATGTAAAACGGGATTTATTTGCCGCCATGAAGCAGGTAGCACAGACCGGCCATGGGCCAAAAGAGCAAACTCCGAGTATGGGCTGTTCCATTAAGTGGATTGATGAGTAACATGCTGATTATTAAGTAAATAATTTAACCACGGTTGTACTGAAGCATACATTCGAGTTATATTTAATAACTCTCAATAATACGGCGGGCTAAGCGATAAAAAAATGTTTAAATTAAGGCCAGCAAATTGGCTTTAGACAGGGCGCGTCCAGCCTGTTTAATCATAAATATCTTTTCACCGTGCCGCTGGGGTTAAGCAAAATACCCATTCAGCCTCCGTTTGCACCAGATTAACCCCCCTTATCCAAGCCTTAATACTCCTTATATATAGGTCGTTATTTTCCACTTATTTGAGATCTAAGCCTATTTGGGCTTGCTGTCATGGGGCATAAATGGGAAAATTGCCGGCTCAATTTGCAGGGTTTGCTGGTTTGGCTTAATTTCCTGAGCCGCTTACACGTAAATGACGGGCTGCGGGCATCGCTTTAAACGCCCAAAAGATAATTGGATATTATCAAATTAATTAAAGACTGGTTTGTAAATACAGACCAGGTGGAAGAGCTATTCGCTTAAATTTTTACAGCAATGTAAACGCTCTTGCCATGTTAAACGAATACGATATTTTTGATTTTAAACTTATGAAGGGAGACATTTATATGTCATCACGTACAGAACTAGCGAATGCCATCCGTGCATTAACAATGGATGCAGTGCAAATTCCTAACTCAGGTCATCCAGGCGCTCCAATGGGCATGGCTGATATTGCCGAAGTACTTTATAACGACTTTATGAAGCATAATCCAACTAACCCTGACTGGGCTGACCGTGACCGCTTTGTTATGTCTAACGGCCACGCATCAATGATGCCTTATTCTATTTTACACCTGACTGGATATGACCTTTCAATCGACGATTTAAAATCTTTCCGTAAACTCCATTCTAAAACACCGGGTCACCCTGAATACGGTTACACCGCTGGTATCGAAACAACGACTGGCCCATTAGGTCAGGGTATTACTAATGCGGTTGGTATGGCATTAGCAGAAAAAGTAATGGCTGCACAGTTTAATAAAGACGGCCACGAAATTGTTGATCACAACACTTACGTTTTCTTAGGCGATGGTTGCTTAATGGAAGGTATCTCACATGAAGCATGTTCACTTGCCGGTTCTTTTGGCCTGGGTAAATTAATCTGCTTCTACGATGACAACAATATTTCTATCGACGGTAACGTTGATGGTTGGTTCGCAGATGATACACCTAAGCGTTTTGAAGCTTACGGCTGGCAAGTAATCAGCGTTGATGGCCATGACGCTGACGCAATCAAAAAAGCAACGGAACAAGCTAAAGCTGAAACAGCGAAACCTACATTAATTTGCTGTAAAACAGTGATTGGTAAAGGCGCACCAAACAAAGAAGGTGGTCACCACGTTCATGGTGAAGCATTAGGTGCTGATGAAATTGCAGCAACACGTAAAAATTTAGGTTGGGATCATGAACCATTCGTTATTCCAGAAGAAGTATATAAAGGTTGGGATGCGAAAGAAGCAGGCAAAACAGCAGAAGCCGCATGGAACAAAAAATTCGCAGCATATGAAAAAGCCTTCCCAACAGAAGCAGCAGAATTCACACGCCGCATGGCCGGTGACTTACCTGCAAACTTTACCGCAGAAGCCGATAAATTTATTGCTTCAGTAAACGATAAAGCAGAATCTCCAGCAACACGTGTTGCATCTAAAGGTGCACTTGATGGTTTAGCACCAATGCTTCCTGAATTCCTTGGTGGCTCTGCGGATTTAACACCTTCAAACAATACGTTTAACGCTGCAAGCGTACGTATTAATGATAACAATGGTTCAGCAGATATGAATTTTGCAGGCAACTATGTTTCATACGGTGTACGTGAATTTGGTATGAGCGCAATCATGAATGGTGTAACACTGCATGGCGGTTTAATGCCTTATGGTGCAACGTTCTTAATGTTCTCTGAGTACGCACGTAATGCATTACGTATGGCAGCATTAATGAAAATTCGCAGTATCTTCGTTTACACGCATGACTCAATTGGTCTTGGCGAAGATGGTCCAACGCAAAAAGAAAAACTCTATATTTTATGGACAAGTGGAGAAAAAATCACCTTTGATGAG
>CAZDEC010000005.1:75811-77040 GCA_964504295.1 uncultured Thioalkalispiraceae bacterium | reverse complement strand
CGGTGCGCTCTTACCGCACCATTTCACCCTTACCGATGCATAAAATGCAAAGGCGGTATATTTTCTGTGGCACTTTCCGTCGGCTCGCGCCGCCCAGACGTTATCTGGCACCCTGCCCTGTGGAGCCCGGACTTTCCTCCGGTATTTAGCGAACTAAATACCCGCGATTGCCTAGCTAACTCCTAAAACCATTTTCGCAGAACAATAAACTTAAAGCTAGTGCTTAATTTATAAGCAAGATCTTTAATCATGCTAACCGTCATAGATTACTCAGCATTATTTTGTTAAATTCTTATTTTGATTAATTCAAGCAAAGCACGACCAGGGAAGGCACAAAACCATGCAACAAAATCAGAACTCCTTAGACCTCAATCAGCAAACCAGAATTCCAACAAAAGGTAAGGAAACAATAAAAATACGCTTTAGTATTTTTTTTGACGGTACCTTAAATAACAAAACCAACCTCGAGCAACGTTTACTCGCATCCCCCGACAACAAGCTCACCAACGAAGAACGCAAAGCGGCGGCTGAGTTAACCCAAAAAACGTCAACTAAAGATATAAAAAAAGCCAGTGAACTTTACAAAAGATACGGTGCTAAAAAAAAGGGCAAAGATAATAGTTACGAAGGCTATTACACCAATGTTGCTATTATGGAAAAATATGTCGAGTCGGCCAAAAATTCTATCTACAAACTGAACCTACAAACCTATATAGAAGGCGTGGGCAGCCTTGATAAAGCAAAAGATCAGCGTGCCGGTTTTGCCTTTGCTATCTGGCATTCGGGTCTTATTGCGAAGGTTAAAAGTGGTCTAAGTAATGTAGTCACCTTGATTCGTGAAAATCATACTGACAAAAGTATTATTATCGATGAAATCACCTTAGATATTTTTGGCTTTAGCCGAGGTGCAGCCGCAGCACGCAGCTTTATTTTTGAAGCCTTACACGGCGAAATGGCTATCGATAAACAACTTAAGGAAGACGGCTACCAACTGCAACCCCGCTCGGTTAAGAGCTGCTTTGTTGGCCTTTACGATACCGTTTCAAGTTATGGAATTTTTAAAACCTGGCTGGATATTGGCGAGTCGAATACCCGAACGCTCAAACTCGATTCCATTGCTTACGCTAAACAAGTCATACAGCTGGCCGCCGCCGACGAACACCGTGAATATTTTTCACTGGACGATGCTAATAA
This sequence comes from uncultured Thioalkalispiraceae bacterium, assembly GCA_964504295.1. Classification (GTDB taxonomy): domain Bacteria; phylum Pseudomonadota; class Gammaproteobacteria; order UBA6429; family Thiohalophilaceae; genus SZUA-37. Next base: position 75,846 of record CAZDEC010000005.1, on the reverse strand, counting down.
GGAAATAACCGATTTGATTTCCTCAGGACGCTATC
>CAZDEC010000005.1:0-75711 GCA_964504295.1 uncultured Thioalkalispiraceae bacterium | reverse complement strand
TCACTGGACGATGCTAATAAGGAAATAACCGATTTGATTTCCTCAGGACGCTATCGAAAGGATGAGTTATTTTTTGAACATACCCTAGGCTATGAGGGAGACGAAGGCGATGATTCTTCGATTATTCAAGTCGAAAAGAAAAACCTCAGCAATAAATACAGTCGGATACCATTGAACTTAATGGTGGGGTATGCGAGAAAGCAGAATGTTAAATTACTAAGTCAGTTAGAAGATGATGAATCTATTCCTGAAGAACTTAGTCAGGTCAAGCAACGAATTGACCAATATATAGCGACAACGAACAATTCTGAAGCCAAACATTGGCATCATAATAACGAAGCCTGGCTACGTGAACTACGGCACGACTATCTTCATTTTTCAGCGCGTTATACCCTAGGCCACACGCCACGCTATTATGAAGGCAAACGCGCCCGACTAACCATTCAAGGCTAACCACGTTGAGCAAAAAACCTATTCAATTACCCGGCATTATCATTTTTAGCCTACTCTTCACATTCGGAGCAACTAGCATGGCTGGCATTCACATTATAAAAAAAACCAACAACGCAACCCAAACAAAATTTGACTGGCAGGCCAGCGAAAGCGGCCCCTTCCACTACCCAGTGCAAATCACCACGGGCACCTTTTATTCACCCAATGGTGACTCACTCTATGTTCCCAATGGGGTGACCTTACATAATGGCTGGGGTGATGGGCGCTCCTCTCATGTGGTTGGGGAAGAGTTAAAATCACTCCCCGACAGATTGGTTATTGCCTTTATTTCTTATAGCGAAAACCAATTTTACCATGGTGAGTTTAAGCTGCCCTATCAAAAGATTTTGGCCTTGTTTCAGGCCGGCCACTATAGCCACAAAGTCAATAAACAAATTACTTATCATCGAATCACCGTTGGTGTTGCCCCCGGTGGAGCAGTTTCGGTCTGGCTGACCAGTTTGGATAAAACCACCGGAGTCTTTTTTGGTTATGCCAACAAAGAAGAAGGCAATTGGAAATCAATAAATAATAATCCGAAGCTCACGCGTGAAGAATATATACAAAGAAGAATTAACGAATCCCTAGAAGCCGAAATGCTCAGCCCTGAAGCCATTACTGCTTTAAAGCAAAACGAAATTCCCTTCGACCTATGGGAAAACTACCATAAAAACCGTTATCACTGGCAAGCGCAGTTTAGCAATATGCCCATACTCTATAATCGCATTGTTTATATTAAATACTTTAATGGCGAACATGGCTATGTTGATTTACCAGATAAAGAAACAAACATCGATACCACTCGTGCGGTACCCAGTGAAATGATCTTTATCTGGGATCGACCGCAGGGCGAGCCATTACGCATAAAACTTTTCTTTGATGAAGCCGAAATTTTCGCCGCCTTTAAAAGGCTTGGCGATAAAAACCTGCCACTACAATTTGAAATGCGTATGCAAATAAAAGGTGAAGCCCAGAATTTTTCTATCTGGCTGAAAAATGAAAAAGAGTCCATCGTTATTAAGCAAACAAACGTTGAGACCTTTGGAATTCCTTAATAATTAAGGTAACATAAAGAAAACTCCGGTTTGCATAAGGTCTCAAATATCTTATGAGACGAAAAAGTCATAAGATTGCCGCACCAGCTTGCCGCGTTTTACTCGCAGTTAAAAACTCGCCGCAATGCTCGCATTTTGTCGTTGCGAGTAATAACACGGCGAGCTTGTTTCTTATACAAGCAGAGGCCAAAGAGACTTACGCAAATTAAGAACACTAAATATGAACTTACCTTATGACGCCACAACCATTACGCTCTATTTATCAGCTCAAAGTAACACTGAAAGGTGCGCGCCCACCAATATGGCGACGTTTCCAAATTTCAAGCAGCGATAGCCTTGAAGAGCTACACCTTGCTTTACAAATTGTGATGGGCTGGGATCTTACTCATCTACACGAATTTAGTCACCAGCAAGCTCGCTATGGAATACCTGATGATGATTTCCCAACCGATATTCTCGATGAAAGAAATTATCGATTGGGGGAAGTATTAAAAAATGAAAAAGATAAAGTTATTTATGACTATGACTTTGGTGATGGCTGGCGACATGATGTTGTGCTTGAGAAAATACTACCTTTCACGACTAATATTGTTTTACCCATATGCATAAAAGGTAAACGTGCCTGCCCACCTGAAGATATCGGTGGGCTAGGCGGCTATGAAAATTTTTTACAGATCATTGCCGACCCATCTGATCCTGAATATGAAGAAACACTGGAATGGATCGGCAGCGACTTTGATGCAGAATATTTTGATCTAACTGATAAAAATAACCTGCTGCAAGAATTCTTAGGTGAAGCTGAAGCTGAAGAAGACATTGAATTTGATATAAACGATATTAGCGATGACAACACCCTCGACTTCCTTGATCAGTTCTTACTCTATCGCTTTGATGACGATGCGGATACCACCGATAAAGATGAAGGAATATTATGCCTGAGTGAACTTGATGGGTTTTTTACCGCAATCATAAGTGGCCCAGAGTTAATCCCACCATCCAAATGGTTACCCGCCGTATGGGGTGATTTTGAGCCCGAATGGGACAGTACGGAAGAGTTTCAGGGTATTTTTGGCTTGCTGGTCAATATTATGAACTCAATATCAACAAACTTAATGGAAGTACCCGAAAAATTTGAGGCATGCTTTACATACAGAGAAATCGAAGATGAAAGCTTTGAAATAGTCGACGAATGGTGTGAAGGCTATTGGCTAGGTGTCTCACTTGCGCTTGAAAGCTGGGAGATGGATTCACTCGATATGACTATTTTACTTACGCCAATCCTGGCCTTTAGCAGTCAGTCACATTGGAAAGGGCATGAATTTAGTGGTAAGGAATATGAAAACCTTAAAAGAAATATTATCCCCAATACACGTGAAATTCATGCTTACTGGCTAGCTCGCCGAACAGCTCCCACTACCGCACTATCGTTCGAACCCCAACGCCGTAACGAGCCTAAAACCGGCCGTAATGATCCCTGCCCCTGTGGCAGCGGTAAAAAATATAAAAAATGTTGTTTGCATTAAGGGCTATTCCTGATTAAGACTGCCTTTATTTAAACTTCTTAACGTGATAACCGTTATTACGCAGCTGTTGTAACAAACCGTCTTTGCCGGCCAAATGTAGAGCGCCCACCAGAACCATTTCAACTTTTTTATCTCGTAACATTCGTTTTATACGTGGCATCCAGTTGTTATTTCGCTTAACCAGCAGCATTTGATATAAATCAGGGTAGTCTCGAACCATTTCTGCAATAGTCACCTTGGCCATTTTATTCTCATCTCCCTTTAACCATGCTGACTTAATCTCCACCATGGTAACGTCGATTCGACTTAAATCATCAATCGTGCTCACTATCATTTCATTTTCTTTGCCTTGCCCCATGGAGTGAAGAAAGGCCAATTGCTCATCTACCGTTTCTAAATAAACGGTTGCTTTACCTGCCTGTTTGGCTTTGTTAAAAAAATATTGATCAACGCCAATATCAACCATACCCATTTTCTTTAATTCTATAATCGTTATAACCAGTACAACCATGGCAGGCTTAAAACTAAGAAATTGTTCAACGGGGATATTTCTGTCCTTTAAATATTTTTTTAACTTGTTAAATGTTTTTTTATTGATTGCTTGCTTTAACGACTGGTCAGGAAGATATGTCAGCATCCTGGCGACTTTTTGGCCAAACTCAGGGCTATTAACCTTTTCAAGATTGGTTTCAAATACAACTAGATCAGATTTTTTGAATGCCTGATTAAATTCGACAGGTAAAGGGTAATCCTGTTTTTTCAGTACATGAATCGTACCGCCCAAATAGAGTTCATTGCCATCTTTTGAGATTGTCCAAACAGAGGTTTCAGAAAAACATGCCATTGGGTAGACAAGCAACATAAATATATATTTGTACATTACAACTCCATTTGGTATTTAACGATAATATGCCCAAATACCCGTGATATTTAAGCGACTAATCATCCGTTGCAGACGAAATAGCCAAAGCATGCTGATACAACATATTTTTCCGCAAACCAGTGATATCGGCTGCTAATACCGCTGCTTTTTTGGTGGGCAACTCTTTTAAGAGTAACTTAAGAATTCGCTCACTTTCGGCATTTATTTCCTTATCAGCAGGTTTGGCTTTTAAGCCTTCAACGACAATAGCGATTTCGCCTTTACGTTGATTTGGATCCGAACTGACAAATTCATGCAAAAAGGCCAGAGAACCGGCTTTGATGGTTTCGAACATTTTGGTGAGTTCGCGCATAAACACAGCCTCACGATTGTCACCAAAATACTCAGCCATATTAGCTAAAGTAGCAATAATACGGTGCGGAGCTTCAAAAAAAACCAGGGTATCCGTCGATTCAATTAATTCCTTCAGGCGCGCAATACGTTGAGTTGGTTTTGAAGGCAAAAAACCTTCAAAATGCACGCTATTCGTTGCTAAACCAGCTGCACACAAGGCGGCTGTTAAGGTGCTAGCACCGGGAATAGGCACAACGCTGATATTTAGCTGATGCGCCCGACGCACAATATAATAACCGGGGTCACTAATAAGCGGGGTGCCAGCGTCCGAGATAACCGCTATGGATTCACCCGCCTGAATTTTAGCCAGCAAATCTTCACAGGCGTTACGTTCGTTATGTTCGTGAAGAGCTGTTAAACTGGTACTTATCGCAAATTGCTGGAGTAAAGTGCGGCTATGTCGGGTATCTTCTGCGGCGATTAGATCGACACTTTTTAACGTATCAATCGCACGTTGTGACATATCTCCCAGATTACCAATAGGTGTTGCGACAATATATAAAGTACCAAAGACATTGCTGATTGATTGATTCACGTTATAATCCGAACCTTATTTTAAACGCACAATTTTAATTGATTAAAGATACGATAATGAACCACATTTTAAACCGTACGCTATTAAAAAACACTGTCATATTACTTTCATTCCTTTTGTTCTCGGCTTGTAGCACAACCCCCGGAAATCAGGATGCCTTAGAAGGTGAAATTGTCGTCCCCGATATAACGACTACATCCATTCAAAGTAATACCTTACTCATTAAACAACAATATCAAACAGCCGTCGACTTTTATCAGCAGGCGTTAATTGAATCGCCTGCCGAACAAAAAGTGTTTATTCAATTAAGACTTGCTGCAAGCTATGCCCATGTTGGGCAAGTCTATCAGTCTCGTAAAATACTCAACACAATGTTAGAAACTAGCTTATCGCCAGCTCAACAGCAACTATTCTTACTCGCCAAAGCCAACATTGCTATTTCAGAAAGAAAAGCCCGTGAGGTTCTGGAACAATTGCACGAAAACTTCAGCTCCGATACTGATGCGAGTTTACTCGCCGAATATCACCTACTTCGTGCACAGGCATTCTCGATGCAAGGCAATCCCTTAGACTCGGCTCAGGAACGTGTTTACTTTGAAAGTTATATTACCGATAGCTCCCTGATAAACGAGAACCAGAAGAAAATTTGGGAATTGCTGGCAAACTTATCCATACGTTCATTGCAACAACTGATGCCAGCAGCCGCACCCGATATATTAAGTGGCTGGATGGAACTGGTTAAAATTGCTAAAGCTTATCAACTCAATCCGATTGACTTAAAAATTCAAATTAGCAAGTGGCAACAAATTTATCCTGACCATCCGATACAAAGCGCTATGTTAGATAACTTAATGCTACGCAAACAGGAAGACGTGGCAGTGCCGGATCGCATTGCCCTGCTTTTGCCTTTGTCGGGTAAACTGGGTAAAGCCTCGGATGCGATACGTGATGGCTTTATTGCCGCTTATTATTCACAAACGACTGAACGCAAGCAAACCATAAAAGTTTACGACACGTCTGACCCAACAAAAATATTCTCTGATATTTATCAACAGGCAATTAACGATGGCGCTCAATTTATTATCGGCCCACTGCGTAAACAATCTATTCAACAATTACTTGAATACGACATTTTACCCGTACCCACAATGGCTCTGAACTATATTGGTCTTGAAGCACCACCACCCAGTAATTTATATATGTTTGGCCTTTCACCTGAAGAAGAAGCACGCCAGGTTGCTCAACGCACCTGGTTAGATGGCTATATTCGTGCTGCCGCCATTTACCCGTCGGGGCCCTGGGGAGAAAGAGTTTTTAATGCCTTCAAAAATCAATGGACTGCAATCGGTGGTCTGGTGGTTGGCCAGCAAACATATACACCAACAAAACGTGATTACTCACAACCTATACGTAAGCTTCTGGAAATTAATTCCAGTCGACAACGTTTCCGTAAACTCACAACCGTAATACACCGAAAAGTTAAATTTACGGCACGCCGTCGCCAGGATGTAGATTTTATATTTCTCGCCGCCTACCCAAGACAGGCGCGACAAATTCGCCCACAAATAAAGTTTTACCATGCGGCAGATATTCCAGTGTATTCAACCTCGCATGTCTTCACCGGCAACCTTAATCCAGAAAGAGATCGCGATATGGATGGGATGATTTTTGGCGATATGCCCTGGGTTCTTACTGAAAGCACTTCGCATCACGGTCTTCGTAGTGATATCGAACCGCTAATATCCAATGCTGGCAATCGACTTCAACGTCTTTATGCTTTGGGAATTGATGCTTTCAATATTATTCCAGCCATCAATACTTTAAGCAATTATTCTTATGAGCGCTTTGATGGTGAAACCGGCAGCTTAAGCCTGGATGAATATCGAAGAATCAAACGCCAGCTAACCTGGGTTACTTTTCGTAGTGGACGCCCTAGCTTGGTGGGTGAAACACAATAAGCACGACGCAAGATGACTCTACTGACAAAAGCTAAACACTTACTAACTGGCGAAGCAGCCGAACAGGATGCTTGTCAATATTTAATAAAACAGGGCTTAAAGCTTGTCAGCAAAAACTACCGCAGTAAATTTGGTGAAATAGACATTATCATGCAAGACCAGCAGTCGCTTGTTTTTGTCGAAGTGCGTTATCGTAAACATAACCAGTTTGGCAGTGGCGCTGAAAGTATTACGGCAGCAAAGCAAAAAAAACTGCTAAAAACCGCCAATTATTATTTACAACAACACCCGCAAGCATCGCAGTTTCCATGCCGCTTTGATGTTATATCCATGTCGGCAGATAGTACTTCTGCTAGCAGCAAAATTGACTGGATAAAAGATGCTATTCAAGCGTAAAATCCTGTTCTTTAAATATTAAATTATTCATGCTAAAACAGATGTTATTCCTGAAGTCACGGTTGCCCCATTAACCAGGAACTATAAAGCTAAGAATCTAAACCAGACTTGCGTATTATGTTGTTTTAGCGCCATCGGGCATAAAATAGGCGGTGTCATGTCTTTGCTTTTGAGCTCGTAAATAAGTTAACGGAACAAATGTATCGTGAAGCAAAAATTATTTATCCCTGATTTTCAATTTACTGCATAACAAATGAATAAACATAATAATACAAGTAGCAATATCTCAACTCAGTTTTTAACCGAACTTAAAGCTTGCGTGCCAAAAAACTGCTTCTACAGCGATCCATCTGATTGCTACACCTATGGCTATGACAATAGTCGACAGCATCAATTACCCCATGCTGTGGTATTACCTACTTCAACGGAACAAATTCAAAAAATTGTTAAACTTTGTCATGACAACAAGATTGCTTTAACAACGCGCGGTCGGGGCACCGGCACGGCCGGTGGCAGTGTGCCGTTACGCCAGGGCGTGGTGTTATCGACAGAGAATCTGGCTGAAATAATTAATATTGATGCCGACAACCGTATTGCAACCGTACAACCTGGCGTATTAAACCAAACCTTACAAGATGCGCTCGCAGTACATAAATTATTTTGGGCGCCCGATCCAACCAGTGCCGCTTTTTGCAGCATAGGCGGTAACCTTGCCGTCAATTCCGCCGGTCCAAGAGCGGTAAAGTATGGCACCAGCCGTGATAATGTATTGGGTCTCGATGCCGTAACCGGTAACGGACAATTAATTAAAACAGGCGTAACAACAACAAAAGGTGTTGTCGGTTATGACCTAACCCGGCTTATCGTCGGCTCGGAAGGCACTCTTGCCATTATCACTCAGGCAAATTTAAAACTGTTACCCTTGCCAGAACAAAAGGCAACCTTACAAGCTTTTTATAAAGATATAGAATCAGCAACCCATGCAATAACTGCCGTCATGTCGCAACCAACTACCCCTTGCGCTTTAGAATTTATTGACTCGGCATGCCTAGATATTATCAGGAAAAGTTCCGAAGTTAGGCTGCCTGAGAATGCAAATGCCTTACTCATGATAGATGCAGACGGCGATGCTGCAATCATTAAAGCTGCAATAAAAAATATTTCAGAAAGTGTACAAAATAGTGGCCTTATTGAACTGAATACTGCCGAATCGCAACAGGACATCGAAAAAATATGGCAAGCTCGCAAAGCTCTATCACCTGCTTTACGTACCATCGCGCCTAAAAAGATTAACGAAGATATCGTTGTCCCTGTTTCAAAATTACCAAATTTAATAAGACAACTCGAAGCAATATCAAAACGATATAGCATTCCTATTGTTAATTTTGGCCATGCAGGCAATGGCAATATCCACACTAACTTATTACTCGATGAAGCAAACACCTTGCAAGCGAATAATGCTCAGGATTGTTTAAATGCAGTTTTTGATTTAGTACTAGAATTAAATGGCACGCTGTCTGGTGAACATGGCGTTGGTATCGAAAAACGGGATTATGTTGCTAAAGAGATAGATAAAAATACTCTTGAGCTAATGCGACAAATTAAAACTCAATTTGATCCAAATAACATTTTGAACCCGGATAAAATGTTTCCACTTAGTTAAGTAACTAATTAATTTTACAAGGAAACTCTGAGGGATAACGAGAGGTTCAGGCAGAAGAGCCGCTCAGAGCCAGCTCATTCCCGTTAATAAAATCAACGTCAAGCTCTTCCGTTTCATAGCCATGCTTGTCAATAACATTGAGCACTAACTGCAGGTCAAATAACTTATATGAAGTGATCATGACTAATTTACTCTCTACAGAAACTCTTACACTAATTCCTTTTATTTCGTTTAACTCTGCTTCCAGCTGTTCTGCATGATGGGGGTAAATCATACCAAACACTTCAAATGAAATAATTCGCATAGCGATATCCTGATAGATAAATCATTTGTAATATTAAGAAAGTTAAGATAAGTATACTGAATATTTGCACAAATATGTACAAAAAATAACCGTAATTGATAAATAAATTAAACGCTTACTTAACTATTTTTAAGCTTGGTTTTTTAGGCGGTTTAGAGCCGGAAGGGCCGTTACCATCAGGATCGAAATCATCCTTATTAGATTTGTCTGAATCCGGCTTCTCTGTATTTTGAGTTTCATTCACTGAATTAGGTGACTGCACAGCAACCGGTCCTGAACTAGACGGTTTTAAATTATTTTTGCTTGAGCCCAATATTGCTGAATCAGAAGATAATTCATCTTCTTTAAACATCATACCGCGACCATTTTCTTTTGCGTATATAGCCATGACGGAATCAATGGGGAAAGATACTTCCATTGACACACCGTTAAATCGGGCATGAAAAAGAATAAATTCATTGCCTAAATTTAAGTTTTGAGTCGCATTCGGACTGACATTTAACAAAATCTTACCGTCTTCGACATATTCTCTCGGGATAACAACATCTGCATGCGTCGCATCGACCAGAGCATAAGGTGTAAATTCATTATCAATAATCCATTCGTGCATGGCACGAATCATATAGGGTCGACTTGAATGCATAAATTAACTCTTATGCGCGAAGCTCTTTCTCAGCTTCGGTTAAACTTTCTTTAAACGCTTCTCGCTCAAACAACGTGTCCGCATAATTAATTAAGGCTTTAGCTTGGGCAGGCGGCAAGGTAATACCATACACCGGCAAGCGCCAGAGCAATGCCGCAAGAGCACAATCAATTAAAGTATATTCGTCGCTCATAAAGAATGGTTTTTGTTCAAAAACAGCACTTGCACCAATTAAACTATCTTGTAAGGCTTTGCGGGCGTTATCCGCATCATCGTTATTAATAATTTTGTAAGCAAGTGAAATCCAGTCTCGTTCGATGCGCTGTAATAGTAAGCGAATGCGTGAGCGTGAAACAGGATCAACAGGCATTAAAGGTGGATGTGGAAAACGCTCATCCAGATATTCAACAATAACTCGATGATCATATAAGGCAAGTTCACGATCAACTAATGTAGGCACTTCATTGTAAGGATTTAATTCCTGTAAATTTTCAGGTGTATTTTCCATATCGACAATACTTGAGTCATAGCTAATGCCTTTTTCAGCAAGAACAAGTCTCACCATATGACAATAAAGATTATCATCATTGCTGAAAAGCATCATTGCTAAACGTTTATTTGCTACTTGAGCCATTTTAGGTACCTATAAGCTGTGAAAGTGAAACTTTTAATTTGAGGCCTTTTAGTAAAGGTCTATTTATATAATTATTCGATAATATAACATCATGGTAAAAACAAAAACAAGAAAAGAGGGTTTCCCCTCTTTTCTTGCTCAACCTTTATTATCACCATTTAAATGGTTTTAAGAAAGGGCTTATAACGATACCGATTAGTTAGTGAACATCCTTCCAAAATTCCTTTTTCATTGCATAAGAAACAATAAACAACAGGAATAAGAAGCCGAGCACATAAACACCCATGGTATAGCGTACTAATTTTGCAGGTTCACCCATATAAACGAGGTAATTAACTAAATCAGTAACAGCAGCATCATATTCTGATGCGCTCATTGAACCGGGCACAACGGTCTCAAAGTTCAATTCAAGTTTTTCATGTCCCTGATTGTCTGCACCTTTATGGTGAATTGCTTTTTTCAAACCTTCCAGCTCCCATAAAACATGCGGCATACCGACACTTGGAAACACTGTGTTATTAACGCCGAAAGGGCGCGACTCATCAATGTAGAAAGATTTTAAATAAGTATAAACCCAATCTGCACCACGTGAACGAGCCACTACGGATAAATCAGGAACGGGTGTACCAAAATAAGCTTTACCATCTTCTGCTGACATGGCCACGGTCATTAACTGACCGGCATTTTTAGGCTTGCCTTGCTTCTCTTTAGAGAAATCAGCCGGGAAAATCATATTTTCGGTAACCTGTTCTTCCGTTAAACCAATGTCTTTAGCCATACGACTATAACGCATATAGCTAGCAGCATGACAGTTCAAGCAGTAATTGACAAATAACTTCGCACCGCGTTGCAATGATGCTTTGTTGTCTAGATGAATTTCTACTTCTTCGAGGTGAATCTTGCCGCTTGCAAACGCAATCGCAGGAAGAAAAGAAATCAAGAGTGTTGCGATTAATTTTTTCATTATGATGTAACCCTCTCTGGAACTGGTTTAGCCTGTATCGACGATCTAAATTTAGCTGGTATTGCCAGTAAAACTGTAAAACTAATCGCTGGAATTAAGAATGTTTTCATCATCATTGCGATCTTTTCCGCATCGCCTCCACGTAGCACGTCAAGTAAAACGACCGTACCAACCATGACTATTAGACTAGTTATGTAATATTTAGTGGAGCGTTCTGCACTGAATATCCATAAGAAGAAGAAGAAAGCAAAATACAGCTCGGTAAAGCGGAAAGCCAGCTCAGATAAAATCCCCGTTGAAGGCTGTGTGCCTAAATAACCTAATACAATAAAGCTAACAATAAAGATAAACATATTAACTTTAAAAATAGGCTCACGGTAACGCATGGATTTAACCGGATGACGGTCTAACCAAGGCAGGAAGAAAAGGAATACAATCGCCATGCCCATTGCAATAACGCCAGGGAATTGTGATTCCCAAATCGGTGGTATCGCACGAAGAATCGCATAAAACGGTGTGAAGTACCATAAAGGCACAATATGTTCTGGCGTTTTAAGCGGGTTAGCAGGAATAAAGTTATCTTTTTCCAAGAACCAGCCACCTAACTCAGGAGCAAAGAAAAGCACAGCTGAGAAGAACATTAAAAAGACAACCACACCCACAATATCTTTTACTGAGTAGTAAGGGTGGAATGGGATACCATCGAGCGGAATACCGTCAGCACCTTTTGTTTTCTTTATTTCAACTCCGTCAGGGTTATTTGAACCGACTTCGTGCAGCGCTAGAATATGTGCCACAACCAAGCCCGCTAAAATAAACGGTACTGCAATTACATGGAATGCAAAGAAACGGTTCAAAGTGGCATCGGATACAACATAGTCACCACGAATCCAGACAGATAAAGGCTCACCAATACCAAAAGGTACTGATGCAAACAAGTTAACAATAACCTGTGCTCCCCAGTAAGACATTTGCCCCCAAGGAAGTAAGTAGCCCATAAAGGCTTCAGCCATCAGTGCAAGGTAAATTAACATACCAAACAACCAGATTAACTCACGCGGCTGCTTAAATGAACCGTACATTAAACCACGGTACATATGTAAATAAACAATCACAAAAAATGCCGAGGCACCGGTTGAATGCATATAACGAATTAGCCAACCAAAGTCGACGTCCCGCATAATGTATTCAACAGAAGCAAACGCCATCGTTGCATCGGGTTTGTAATTCATTGTTAAGAAAATACCCGTTACAATTTGCAGTACGAGTACTAATAAGGCTAATGAACCAAAGAAATACCAGAAGTTAAAATTCTTTGGTGCATAGTATTTTGCCATGTGGTCTTCCCACATTTTTGTCATTGGGAAACGTGCGTCTACCCAACCCATAAAGGCCTGTGCTTTCGTTGTCATTATGCAACTCCTCCATCTTCGCCAATTACTACAACCTTATCATCATTCGTGTACATATAAGGCGGAATAACTAAATTAGTTGGTGCCGGTACACGCTTATATACACGCCCTGCAAGGTCAAATTTAGAACCATGGCATGGGCAGAAGAAACCACCTAACCAAGCTGAATCGAAACTAACGTTACCCACTTCGGGACGATACTGCGGCGAGCAGCCCAAATGCGTACAAATACCGATAACGACTAAATATTTTTCTTTCAGGGAGCGATGTTTGTTTTTCGCATAGGCCGGCTGTTTTGAAGAATTAGATTCAACATCCGCTAATTTACCTTCCAGTTTGGCCAAATCTGCCAAATTTTGTTCTGTACGGTTCAACACCCAAACAGGTTGTTTACGCCACTCAACCACGACCCGACGGCCTGGCTCAAGTTTAGAAATGTCCACTTCAACTGGCGCACCAGCAGATAAGGCTCGAGCACTTGGCATCATCGAACCTACAAATGGAACAACTGCCACTCCGGCACCGATAGCTCCAACCACGGTTGTTGCCGCGGTTAAAAAGCGACGTCGGCTTTTATCAACGTCTTGTTCACTCATTAAAAGTCTCCCAACTCGATTAGAATCACTGTTTATCGACAAATTGCCGATTTTATTGACTTATTTTTTCCGTTCTAGCTTAAGTAATTTATATTATGAAATTAAAATATACTTAATTAGATAAATTCGCGGCGTAATTCTGACCCATAGCCTCTTAAAGGTCAAGTAAAAGCTGAATTTTGTTTTAGTAATCAAAAAGTTAGATGGGGTTATCAATATCAATAAAACACTGATCTATATCAAAATGTTGCCCTAAATGTTCGCCCAGTGCTTTAATGCCATAACGTTCGGTGGCATGATGGCCGGCTGAAAAAAAATGAATTCCGCATTCTCGTGCAATATGAGTTGTTTGTTCAGATGCTTCACCAGTAATAAAGGCGTCGACACCCAAATCAACCGCTTTTTCGATATAACTCTGTGCGGCTCCCGTACACCAGGCAATTGTCTGGATCCGCTTGTTTTCTTTTCTGCCAGCGGGGATATGCAAAGCTTGCCGGCCGAGACGTTGACTAATCATTTCTGTAAAGGTATCAGCGGCAACTGGCTGGTTTAACCTGCCATGCATCGCTATGGCTTGGGTGCCCCGACCACCAAAACGCCCTTCTATTTCCATGCCCAATATATTGGCCAATTGCGCATTATTGCCCAGAATGGGATGCGCATCGAGGGGCAGATGATAGCCAAGCAAGCTAATATTAGCCTCGAGCAAGCGCTTAATGCGGCGCAATTTCATCCCGCTAATAACAGGTGATTCTCCCGGCCAGAAAAATCCATGATGAACAATTAACATATCCGCCCCAGCATCTGCCGCAGCATCAATTAAGGCCTGGGACGCAGTGACACCGGTTACTATTTTACTAACCTGCTGATGCCCCTCAACCTGAAGGCCATTGGGGCAATAATCTTCAAATTGCGCGATATCTAATAAATCATCGCAATAGTTGATAATATCGACTAACGCCACCATCTTACTAAGCCATTCCTGTTTATCTTTATTTCAGGTATATTATTTTTAGTTCTAATAAACCGTATTATTATAAAGAGCCCAATTTAAAAAATAAATCCGAAATCATGAGCTCCCGAGCCCTTAAGCATAGCGAATCACTATGAAAATAACAAAAAGCCTTATATTTCTGTTTCAATTTACAACCGTCGGCTTAGCCGTGGCATTTATACTCATATATATGTACCCCTCTTTGTTGAACACGGATGCGATTCTGCCAACCGTTGAAATTAAGCAGGCACAACATAACCATCAGGTTATTGAATCTCCGCAAGCTGTTATGTCTTATGCCAATGCAGTCGACAAAGCGGCTCCTGCTGTTGTTAATATTCAAACATCCAAAATTATTACCAGACAGACTAACCCTCTTTTTAATGACCCCTTTTTTGGACGGTTCTTTTCTGATCGTAATCAAAGCAAAAGTCGTAAAGAAATTGAATCTAGTTTAGGCTCTGGCGTTATTATTAATGAACGTGGTTATATTTTAACGAATAATCATGTTATTGCCGGTGCAGACGAAATATTAGTCGCCCTTAAGGATGGCAGCGTTAAACGGGCAAAAATAATTGGTACCGATCCGGAAACCGATCTCGCCGTACTTAAAGTTAAGGGCGAGAACTTACCCGCAATTACCCTGGGCAAGGATAAGCTGATTCGTGTCGGTGATGTTGTACTTGCCATCGGTAACCCGTTCGGTGTTGGCCAAACCGTTACCTCGGGCATAATCAGCGCAACTGGCCGGGATATGCTCGGTATTAATACCTTCGAAAACTTTATTCAAACCGATGCAGCAATTAACCCTGGTAATTCAGGTGGCGCATTAATTAATCCCTATGGTGAATTGATTGGCATCAACACTGCCATTTTTTCACGCAGCGGAGGCTCGCAGGGTATTGGCTTTGCGATACCTGTTAGCCTGGCGAAAAATGTCATGCAACAGATTATTGAACATGGCCATGTTATTCGTGGCTGGTTAGGCGTTGCCATTCAGGGCATCACTCCTCAACTGGCAGAATCATTTAAATTGAAATCAGTTAACGGCGTTATCATCACAAATATTATTATTGATGGCCCCGCTGATAAAGCTGGTCTGACACGTGGTGATGTCATTACTAAAATAAATGGGGTTGAATTAAAAAATGTACGGCATGCATTAAACACCATTAGTCTTTCCAAACCCGGTGACAAAATTACAATAGAAGGCGTAAGACGAGGTAAAATATTTGATGCAGCAGCAATTGCTATTCAACGTCCTCCGCCAGTACAGTCAATTTCTAAACGCTAGTTATTTTCCTGAACCGGTAAGTTCCAGTTAATGGCGTTGCGTCCTTGTTGTTGCAGATAGCTATTGGCTTTAGAAAAATGCCGGGTGCCAAAAAAGCCACGATGTGCAGACAGCGGCGATGGATGAGGGGCCTTTAATACCAGGTGTTTTTTAGCATCAATAAACTGGCCTTTTTTCTGCGCGTAACTCCCCCACAGTAAAAAAACAAGACCATCACGTTGTTCGTTTAATAATTGAATAACCCTATCAGTAAATTGCTCCCAACCTTTTTTCTGGTGAGAACCGGCTTTATTATCCTCTACCGTTAAGGTGGCATTTAATAATAGAACACCCTGCTCCGCCCATGATTGTAGATAACCGTGTTTGGGAATTTCAACACTAAGATCCTGACTAATTTCTTTATAAATATTTAGCAACGATGGTGGTATACGAACCCCCGGTAGAACCGAAAAACACAAACCATGTGCCTGATTGGGGGCATGATAAGGATCCTGTCCTAAAATAACTACCTTGACCGAATCAAAAGGTGTTGTATTCAGTGCATTAAAAATTAAATCACTTGGTGGATAAATTGTTTTTCCATGTTGATTTTCCTGCAATAAAAATTGCTTCAGGTTTTGCATATAAGGTAGTTCAAATTCATCTTTTAATAAACCCAACCATGATGGTTCCAGTTTTATCACAGAATTTGTATCAAAATTAAAGTCAGTTTCAAGCATTTTTATTTTACCACTTCATATTATTCAATCATTGCTATTTTTAGTCCACCACACAAAGTAACCCTTTACAAAATTTCACGTATAAATGATTCCCAAAAAACCATACTTAATATAAGTATTTACCCCTTGATTTACAACCACGCATCCATTTACTTGATCTATATCAAAACGTTATTTTTTAGACTATTCGATACTGTGCCTCATTAAATATTACTCCACAAGGTTTGATGAAGGCCATTGCTATGAACAAGGAAATACAACAATCCTTAAGCTCTACCAGCACCCAAACCATTGCCTATTCGCTGCATGGAAATTGTTACATCAATATGACAAACCGATGCACTTTACGCTGTAATTTTTGCCCCAAGTTTAATAACCAATGGGATGTTAAAGGTTACTTACTGCGCTTAAAAAATGAGCCGACAACCGAGCAAATAATTGAAGCCGTTGGCGACCCGACACGTTATAAAGAAATTATATTTTGTGGACTTGGTGAGCCAACCTTACGCCTTGATGAACTGCTCGATATTGCAACGCAGCTGAAATATAAGGGGGCTAAAATTCGTCTGAATACAGATGGCCTCGCAAATAGTATTTACGAAAAAGATATAACGCCTTTACTCGGCGAATGTATTAATTCTTTATCCATCTCATTAAATGCACACAACGCTCAGCTATACACAAAACATTGCAGGCCTCTCATTAGTCATGCATTTAATGCAGTGCAAGAATTTATACGAGCCGCCGTTAAACATGTGCCGGATATTACTATCACCGCTATCGACGGTCTGGCCGATGTCAATATTACCGCCTGTGAAAAAATTGCTCTTAACCTGGGCGTAAAATTCAGGCGTCGCATTCTGGATGAGGTGGGTTAATGCCACTCTCGAATCACGTCCATACCTTTGGCCAGGCAATGAAGTCACGCTATAAACAACGTGTGCATAAAGTTGCCATTGATGCTGCTTTCACCTGCCCCAATCGTGATGGAACAATTGGCCGTGGCGGTTGTACTTTTTGTAACAATGTTTCATTCAGCCCAAATGGTCGGCAGCCGGACAGCATTAGCCAACAAATAAATGCCGGCCGATGTGTTATTAGAAAAAGAACGGGGGCAAAAAAATATATTGCTTACTTCCAGGCCTATACCAACACCTATGACGATATCAATGTTCTAAAAGAACGTTACGATAAGGCGCTCGCCGAACCAGATGTTATTGGTCTGTCCATTGGGACACGCCCCGATTGTGTACCCGATAAAGTACTGGATCTTTTAAGCAGTTATAAAGATGCCGGTCACGAAATTTGGCTCGAGCTGGGCTTACAAAGTTGCTTTGATAAAACATTGCGACGCGTTAATCGTGGCCACGGCTATGACGAATACCGTACCGCAGTTAAAGCTGCACGCCGACGAGGCATCCAGGTTTGTACGCATTTAATTATTGGCCTACCCGGCGAAACACGTTCACATGCACGTATTAGTTTACTACGAACCATGGAACAAGGAGTCGACGGAATAAAATTACATCCTCTGCACGTTGTTAAAGGAACCCAATTAGCAAACGAGTGGCGAAAAAAAGAATATCAACCGCTGACAATGGATGAATACGTCACTACCGTTGCCGACTTAGTCGAACTAACCCCGGCAAATATTATTTATCACCGTTTAACCGGCACCGCCTCCGATAATATTTTACTCGCACCTGCATGGTGCTCACAAAAATGGAATGTATTAAACGCCATTGAAACGGAACTTGTGAAACGAGGAACTTATCAGGGCTCAAGTTATGGAGCACAAGTATCATGGCTATTGTAGAAGACATCCCGGATCTGGTTTGCCCAGCTGGCAGCCTGCCCGCCTTAAAAGCGGCGGTTGATAATGGTGCCAATGCTGTTTATATCGGTTTTAGTAATACCACCAATGCACGTAATTTCCCCGGTTTAAATTTTGATATGGACGAAGCTCAACAAGCTGTCGACTATGCACATAATAAAAACTGCAAGGTAATGCTTGCACTCAATACTTATCCGCAATCTGAGAGTTGGCCGTTGTGGACAGAAGCGTTACAGAACGCCGCCAGTTTAAAACTCGATGCCGTCATCATTGCAGACCTAGGGCTATTGCATTATGCGTCACAACATCACCCAGAACTAAACCTGCATCTTTCAGTGCAAGGTTCGGCCACCAATCAATACGCCATTGCATTTTACTATGAACAATTTAATGTCAAACGAGTGATCTTGCCTCGCGTTTTATCCCTGACTCAGGTGCGTAATATCGTTGAAGCCACACCCATCGAAGTTGAAGTATTTGGTTTTGGTAGCCTCTGCGTGATGGTTGAAGGACGCTGCATTATGTCGTCTTATGTTACCGGTGAATCACCCAATACGTCCGGCGTCTGTTCGCCTGCACATGCTGTTAGCTGGGAAGAAACCCCCAATGGTCGCCAGTCAAGATTAAATAATGTTTTAATCGACCGTTATAAAACCAATGAACGTGCTGGCTATCCAACCTTATGTAAAGGTCGCTTTCAATCTGACGAAGATATATTTTATGCCATCGAAGAACCCACCAGTTTAAATGTTTTAGACATTTTACCCGAGCTGGTCGATATCGGTGTCGCCGCAATTAAAATAGAAGGTCGCCAACGCAGCCCGGCCTATGTTGCAAAAGTTACTCATATTTTTCGTACCGCGTTGGATACTTATAAAAATCATCCCAGTAAATATCAAACACAATCTCAGTGGACACAACAACTGCAACGTGTCGCCGAAGGTTGCAGTACCACACTCGGTGCATTACACCGACCCTGGCAATAAACAAAACATGACTCTAAGAGAACACCACAAATGAAAATATCACTCGGCCCCATTCAATATTTCTGGCCTGCTAAAAAAGTTTATGACTTTTATGAGCAAGCCAAAACCTGGCCTGTCGATATTATATATTTAGGCGAAAATGTCTGTGCCAAACGACGTGAACTTAAACTGGACGACTGGTTACAAATTGCAAAGGACTTAAAAGCAGCAGGTAAACATGTTGTACTCTCAACCATGGTATTGCTTGAAGCCGACTCCGAACTGTCACGCTTAAAACGTATTTGTAACAACGGAGACTATCCTGTTGAAGCGAATGATGTATCGGCGGTTTACCTTTTGAAAGAACTAACTGAATATATTATTGGCCCACATATAAATACTTATAACAATGAAACCATAAAATTATTATCGCATCTAGGTGCCTATCGCTGGGTTATGCCAATGGAACTATCGGCAGTAATACTTGAGCAATTATTAGAAAACATACCGGCTGGGGTTGAAACCGAAGTTTTCGCTTACGGCAATATTCCCTTATCATTCTCAGCCAGGTGCTTTACAGCACGCAAACATAATGTATCTAAAGACCAGTGCAATTTCTTATGCAAGCAAGATGAGCACGGTGTAGCGTTATATACCCAGGAGCAAAATAAATTATTTAATATTAATGGTATTCAACTACAATCAGGCATCCCCAGTAATTTAATCAATGCGATTGAACAAATGCGTTCGCTAAATGTGGATATTGTTCGGCTATCGCCACAAGCTGACAATATGCAAACGGTGGTTAAAATGTTTCGCAAGGCTATCGATCAAACCATTAGCCAGGCTGAAATAGACTTATGGTTGACTGAAAATGAAAATGCGAACGAATGGTGTAATGGATACTGGTATGGCGAACCCGGCATGAACTGGCACAAACAAGCTACATCATAATTTTGCACCCACAGGAAATCAACCTTAAATTAAAGACTTCCCGAGCATTTGTAAACGCGAACCTAATTTAAAATGCTCTATTACCGGCCCAACAACCCCAGCAACGGAATGACCAAACACTGCCTGCAAATGCGCCTGGGTATTAAACTCCATCGCATCCAGAGAGTTTCGTAAATATAAACCATCTGCCGTGTTGCCTTCCAGGCTTAGCTCCTGATTAAAGAACAACGTATCCGGGTCTTCATTATGCGTCGCAAGCAGTAAAAAGTTTTTCAGGCTACCCTTAATATGTACATTATCAGCAGTATTATTACTGTCTACCGCTCTTAAACCCATGTGCGTAAACTGAAAGCACAAACTATTGCCAGTATCGGTAATCGTTAGCCGAATAATTTTACCATCTAGCTTTCCCAGTTTTTTTTGTATCGATTGCCCACGCATAAGCTGCGTGCAAACACGACAAAACAACTGGCTATGAAAACTATCCGGTAAAGTTCGTAAAAATATTTTTAAAGGCGTCAATTTTTTCATAGAACGTATCTTACTACACAAACTAAATGTTAATTTAATACGCTAAAGTCTTTGTGTCCTGTATTTGATCTATGTCAATTTAGTCATTCTACAGCATTACGATTAGAATCATCTCGGCACACAAAGCCACTAAACATGAGCAGCGGCTGTACAAGGCAACAACATGAAAACAGAATATAACGTTGTAAAAGCAACCCACAGTAAGTTTTTTAATAGCGACACTAAATTGAATTTAATAGACTTATCAATTAGTTACGACGTAAGAATATAGTTATTATTAATTCTGTGAAATAACCCCCTTTAAAACCAATGCCACTAAAAGTAAAAAGCCCTGCTGTTAAGCAAGGCTTAGTGGGGATGTTTTCTTCTTTCATAAATCTAACGTTATTAAGTTATCGGTGGCTCTCTTTTTTTGGTACTACGAACGCCTTAGTGTGATATTCCGGAGTTCAGGCTAACTGGATTAATCTCACGAATACCATTAAAAAAACAATCGAACTTAGCAAAATAAAATAAAGCCTAAGATGTATACGATTAATAATTCGTTGCCAGCCAAATGCTAGCAGTAAGCCCGTAAACAACATACCTAAGCCAAACAGACAGAGAAAGATGTTGTCAACAATGGCTAATTTTAAAGTAATTGCATAACCTATAAAAACAGCTATTGAAGACAAGCCCATATAAATAAATAAGTGGCCATAGATAATGCGCTGTCCTGCTCCCAGTACTTTTCCAAGAGTATGATTTTCTACCAGATCAAAATATAACCACCACAAGCTCGCTATAAGAATAAAGCCAACAACAGCCGCAACAACTACGGAAGCAGACCAGGGGGTTTCGCTTAAATTCGTGGCCAGTATAATAACCGACTCACCTAACAAGATAATCGTTAGTAAGCCATAACGTTCAGGAAGATGGTGCGACTTAACAGGCATCGCTTTTAGGGCTCGCCGGCATAGTAATGGCGTAATAATCTCGATACCGATACCAAGATAGAGCACCAGATAACGGTATGGTGGTTCGAACAACAATGAGAGTGCCGCAACCGTAAGGCCAATTAAAAATCCAGACGCCAATCGTCCGGCAATGGGTATAGCAGCCGAATTCCCTCTTGTTGCGTTCCAGTACATCGCCACCAGCGTCAACCTGATGAGCACATAAAATAGCAAATAGCCATGGTAATACGAATCAAAATCTGCATTGATAAAGGATGTCCAAAAAACAACGGCTAACATCGTGAACAGTGTCAATATTCGCTGAGTGGTATCTTCTGAATCAAAGCGAGTAGCAAATAGAGTGTGTCCCGTCCATGTCCACCAGATTGGAATCATCACCAGAACAAATGTGACATACTGGTCTAGCCCAATATGCTCCCCGTGCACTAAAATATGCGTTGCCTTCGATACTGCGTATACAAAGATCAGATCAAATAACAACTCCAGCCAGTTTGCTTTTTTTATTATGTCATCGGTCATAAAAATATTAAGACTCCGTGGTAAAATCTACCTTGCTGTGGCTGCCATCGCAATAGGGTTTATTGTTCGAATAACCACAACGACACAAATGAACCTGCTTCACCCGGTTTACCGTATGCCCTGTACCGGCACAAATTTCCAGATTACCGTCAACCTGTACTGGCCCATCTTTAAGCGGCTTCACTACAACAAGCCCTGTTTGACTATCAGGAACAGGCGAGTCGACAACGGCAACTTCGCCTGTGGCAACAAAACCAATATCGACATGAGAGCCATCGCAGTACGGCTTGTTTTTTGAAGCACCACAGCGACAAAGCGTCATTTTTTGTGATACACAGACTTCTTCACCCAATTGAAGGTCTGCATTCAGTGCATAAGGCCCATTTTCACGAACATAAAGTGTATTGACCAGCGGTTTGCGTTGTGGCTGGCCAGTTTCTTCATAACGAATAGCACCAGATGGGCAATTATCGGCAATTGCCCGCAACTCACCTGAACTGGCTCTTTCAGGATGAATCCATTCTCCTTTCACATCGGGTACAAATACATCCGGTCGATTAATCACACAATTACGTGAGTGAATGCATTTTTCGCCATCAAAATAGAGAGTGCCCTGTTTTACTTTATGTGTTTCTAAGCTCATTATTTTATCTCCTTTAGTTATGCTTGCTTGTTAAACCCGTAAAGCACTTACTACTGGTTTATACTGGACTGGGTTCAATCCATCCTGGCTCAATCCATCTCAGACATCTCAATAATAATGAAATGTGCATGTGCATCGGTAGCAGAAAATACCAGTTCCGCCGGCCCCACAATTTCTGCTGAATCACGCTCATTCAATGTAAGCTGGTCTTTAATATCAACACTTCCTTCAAAGTTATTAATATAAGCCTGACGCCCTGCTTGCAGAGTGTAACTAACCTGTGCCTGTTTTTCCGTCAATTCGGACACAAACATATTTATATCCTGACTAAGATGTAGCGGCATCTGCTCCTGATTGGTTGGGTTACCAACAATCTGCAGTAGCTTGTTATGCCGTTCCTCAGGCTCAAACTTGTGATTCTCATACCGCACCGGCAGCCCATTCCTGGGTGGAAGAATCCAGATTTGCAGAAAACGTGTCCACTCATCCTGCTTATTCAGCTCAGAATGCCAAACACCTGCACCGGCTGTCACTGTCTGCACATGGCCACGCCCCAGAGTATCTTCCACACCTGTTGCACTATCCCAATGGGTTAATTTACCATCCACCACATAGCTGACAATTTCCATCTCCTGATGTGGGTGTTTGCCAAAGCCTTCATGGGGTTTTACATCATCATCGTTAAGCACACGCAGCACACCAAAGCGTACATTGTCTGGGTTATGATAATTAGCGAATGAAAAATGAAAATAGGTATTCGCTGGATGAAGCTTGCTAGCAGGTAAATAGTGCAGATCCGCAGAGTCAATTTTTCGATAGTGTGTTTGCATGACATACTCCTTGGTTGATTTAATGGAGCGAATATGATAATTGTTTAGTTTAGAGTAATAAATATGTCTTTAAGTAAATGATAATTACGCAATATGCAACAATATAATTTAATAGCACTACACAGCTTTATGGCCGTAGTTGAGGCCGGTAGCTTCAAAAACGCAGCTGAAAAACTTGATGCAAGCACCGCTGCTGTTAGCCGTCGAGTATCGGCTCTGGAAAATGCACTCGGTGTTAAGCTGTTAAACCGAACCACACGGCAAATTGATCTGACTGATGCGGGAAAGCAATTCTATGATGATCTACTAGACATTTTTTGCTCACTAGATGAAGCCGAAGAACGGCTGCAGCAAGATAATAAAACCGTTAAAGGTCACTTGCGCATTGCCGCGCCGTTAAGTTTTGGCACCATCTGTCTTGCACCTGTGCTAGCCGACTTTATGAAAAGCTACCCGGCGCTAAAAATACAGCTGCAACTCGAAGATCAGCTTACCGACATTGTGGCAGAAGGAATCGATATAGCGATCAGAATCGGTACGCCTCAAGACTCGTCACTCGTGGCCGTTCGCATTGCATCTGTCGCGAGGGTTTTTTGCGCCTCGCCTGCTTATTTAGAACAATATGGTGAACCGAAGACACCGACCGATCTGTCCTCCCACAACTGTCTACATTACAACCATATCAGCATAAAAGAGGAATGGTGTTACATAAAGGCCGGGAAAATGCACCAATTCGTTGTTAGCGGAACACTCTCCACAAACAATGGTGAAGTATTAAGAGATGCCGCGATAGGCGGTATTGGTCTTACGTTACTACCAACATTTATTGTCGCAGAAGCACTGCAAAGCGGAAGCCTTAAGGCTATTTTAAGCGAGTATTGCCCAAAACCCTATGGCCTGTATGCAGTAAGAGCATCCCGCAAATTCACGCCTGGCAGAATAAAAAAACTCATTGACTATCTAAAGGAGGTATTCGAAAACGACTCAGCCCTGGGCTAACAGGACACCCAAGATTAAAATTGACACAGCACTTCCCGAATTCAACCCCGAATTCATACAATAAGTGCAATAATTTACCCAATACTCTATTTGCTAATCTAATATCTTTTTGTTGTGCCAGCTTACCGTTAACCTATAAGAAAATATCAATCTCATTTTCTTATAGATTAACGGTATCTTGAAGGATACATGAATCAAGAGACTGTACCTAAGTTTCTGCTAAGCATATTCAGCTAGAAAAAGGCATCAAAAAAGGAGCCGAAGCCCCTTGATATAAGCTCAATATAAAAATTTAAAAACTAAACGCCAACAATACCTTTTGCTCGACTAAAGTCACCTAAATTATAAATATCGTCGACACCAAACTCTTTTAACTTTTCAGTTGCTATATGGCTACGTGTTCCACTGTTGCAAAACAGTAAACACTTATCGTTTTTATAGGTGTCGATATGCTGCTCTATATCTTCCAACGGTAAATTAACGGCTCCAGGAATACTTTCTTTGGCATATTCATTCTGACTACGTACATCCACAAGGGTAATGCCGTCTTTTAGCATCAGTCTTGCTTCGAACTCATCGACCGGTTGATTCCATTGCCCAAACAAACGCATAACACCTTCATACATCCAGGATAAAGTACAAAAATGAGTGAAAATAACGATGGCCTGCAAGGCTAATAAACTAACACCCACGACCATGGCGGCGAATGGCATCTCGAACATAAAGAGTACACCGGCAATAATATTCATTAAACCAGCAGACAAACAGGCCAGCCGACGTTGGAATGGATTTTTAGGTAATTTGACCGAGCCAAACATGGGTGCAATAACATTGTTATAAATCAAATCCATTGGATGACCGGCTGGAAAAATAAAGGCCAAAAAACCAAGCAGTGCAACAAAAAATAAAATAGTCGGCTGTTGTGCGTACAAACCGTACGCTGCAATTAATGAGCAAGCTGCCGGTGTAAAACGCAGCCCCCATTCAAGTTGCTTAAGTTCTGCGGGGCTGTAACGCTGATAACCTTGCTGGAATAAACTACGCTGCTGAAAGGATAAATTACATTCCTTAGCCATTGACCGCACCTCTGAAAAGTAGCTGATTGAAAGACGGTATATTATAGTTTTCTAATATAGGTTTAGCAAGTAAATCGGACTATGCCAGAGGGTTATTTTGAATGTCAGCGTAAAGTTAATTCCTGTCAGCGTGGTCATGTGAGTACTCACTTACCACTGCATCAAGCTGTTGTTTGCTGGCTGCAATATCGGTTACATCATTGATTGTAATAGCAAAATTCTCAATTTCACCGCTCGCGGAGGCCAATGGAATATAGGTAATATTTTGGTACATGTAGGTTGCCGATTTAGCGCGTTGACGCACATTGGTAAACTTAAAAAGATACGGCTGCTCTTCCCAGGTACTCAACAACTTGCTCTTTTGAGTGATAGCAAGTTGAGATTTTTCACGAAACGAGGTTTCAGAAACCTCGGGAAACAGCTTAAACAAGCTTTTCCCCATCACGCTTTCTGCGCTTTTGCCGCTGTGATTAACCATAAATAAATTCCAGACACGAATGTTGTACTGGCTGTCGAATATAACCAGCCCCACATCCGCTGAACCAACCACATCCATTAAATCTTTTAAACTTTCGGCTGGATTATTCTTCACGCAATCGCCTGCTGTAAGGCTTTGAGGAATTTTTGATTTTCTTCAGGCGTACCCACCGTTACACGCAAACAATCTTCTAATGCCCCGCCCATCGGGCTTAAATTTTTTATTAAAATACCGGAATCTTTTAAACGATTAAAAATGCTACTGGCCTGGCCACCGGCGGTACGAAATAAAATAAAATTTGCCTGCGAAGGATAAACGCACAAACTTTTAATTTTTGACAACTCAGCAAAAAGACTTTCGCGTGTTTTGCAAATAGTTGCAGTTTGCTCATCAAGAATTTTCTGATGACTCAAAGCAAACTGTGCCGTTGCCTGCGTTAATACATTTAAGTTATAAGGTAAGCGTACCTTATCAAACTCGGCCAGCCATTGCGCTTTACCAGCTAACAAACCAAGCCGCAAACCCGCTAAACCCATTTTTGATACGGTGCGCATCACTAACAAGTTATCAACCTTGCCGGCTTCAGCCATAAAACTATCATCAGCAAAGGCGTGATAGGCTTCATCGATAACAATAATACCCGTAGCTGCATCAATAATTCTTTGTAAATCTTCACGCTTAAATAAATTACCGGTTGGATTATTTGGATAAGCAATAAAAATAATTACCGGTTTGTATTTTTTAATTGCTTGCAAAAAGGTATCAACATCCAGACTAAAATCACTCTCTAATGGCACACTAACGTACTGCATACCAACATAGGTGGTTACCATGTCGTACATGACAAAGCTGGGGTCAACCGATAAAACAGTTTGCTCTTTATCGGCAACAGCCATTAAGATCATTTGAATTAATTCATCTGAACCATTGCCGAGTAAAATTTCCGCTTCATTGGGAACTTGCATACTCACGCGCAAACTATCTTTTAATGCTGAAGCAGACGGATCCGGGTAACGGTTAAGCTCAACATCTCTTACAATTTTAAGCCATTCATCGACCATTGTCTCAGGCCATTGATAAGGGTTTTCCATAGCATCAAGTTTTACACAATTTGTTGCAGGTGGTATGTGGTAGGCATTTAATGCGCGTATTTCAGGACGAATCCATTGCTTAATTGAATTGGAAATATTTATAGTTACTTTATTGTCTGGCATTTTATTGTCTGGCATATTTCTGGCTGCGATTAGGTTATTAGTAATTGCGAGCGATAGCGCGGCAATCTTGATCGTATCGCCTCTTATTTATAAAGATTGCCGCGCTATCGCTCGCAACGACAAACTTAATCTTTCTTAATTCGATACTCAGCCGAGCGCGCATGCGCCGTTAAACTTTCACCACGTGCGAGTACCGATGCCACTTTACCTAATTTCGATGCGCCCTCTTCTGAACACATAATTAAGCTACTGCGTTTTTGAAAATCGTATACACCTAATGGCGAACTAAAACGTGCTGTACGTGATGTTGGTAAAACATGATTTGGCCCGGCACAATAGTCACCTAATGCTTCAGCTGTGTAACGCCCCATAAAAATAGCACCGGCATGGCGTATTTGTCCGACTATTGCTTGCGGATCGTCTACAGCAAGTTCTAAATGTTCCGGTGCAATATAATTAACGATCTTGATAGCTTCATCCATATCTTTAACATAAATAAAGGCACCGCGCTCATTTAACGATGCGCTTATAATGTCTTTACGTTCCATTTCAACGATCAGCTTATTTATACTTGCTTCAACCGCTTTCAAAAATGCTTTGTCTGGTGAAACTAGAATAGATTGTGCGTCTTCATCGTGTTCGGCCTGTGAAAACAAATCCATGGCAATCCAGTCCGGGTCGCTCTTACCATCACACACCACTAAAATTTCAGATGGCCCGGCAATCATATCAATCCCAACTTTACCAAATACCATCGACTTTGCCGTCGCCACATAAATATTACCAGGGCCAACAATTTTATCGACACCCGGAATGGTTTCTGTTCCATAAGCTAGTGCCGCAACTGCCTGAGCACCACCAATGGTAAAGACTTTTGTTACACCAGCAATTTGTGCTGCCGCTAAAACCATATTATTGACTTCGCCATCGGGAGTTGGCACCACCATCACAATCTCTTCTACTCCTGCCACTTTAGCAGGAATGGCATTCATTAAAACAGAAGAAGGATAAGTGGCCTTACCACCCGGCACATATAAACCAACACTTTGTAATGCGGTAATTTGTTGGCCAAGCATGGTGCCGTCGTCTTCGGTATATTGCCAGGATGGCATTACCTGCTTTTCGTGATACATGCGAACTCGTGCAGCCGCCGTTTCCAATGCCTCACGTTGAGCAGGATCAAGTTGTTCTAGTGCCTGCTTTAAACGTGTTGTTGAAATGGTTAACTCATCCATCGATGCAACGCTTAAACGATCAAGCTTATTACTTAATTCAATTAAGGCAGCGTCGCCCTTGCTGCGCACATCGGCAATTATATTTTTAACCGTTGAAAAGACCTGATCGTTAGAAACACTTTCCCAGGCAAGCAGGCCATCTAAAGCTATCCAAAAATTAGCGTCAGAGGTTTTAAGTTGTTTAATAGAAATAGTCATGGCTTTTTTATATTAAGAAAATTTTTAACTTACAATAGACTTAAGAAACCGCTTCAGCAATTTTATCAATAAAACTTTGCATCGCATCGTGGTTCATTTTCATGGATGCTTTATTAATCACCAAGCGCGAACTAATGTCAGCAATATGCTCCATTGGCTCCAGGCCATTGGCTTTTAAGGTATTACCGGTATCGACTAAATCAACAATGCGATCAGCTAAACCGACGATGGGCGCAAGCTCCATTGAACCATAGAGTTTTATAATTTCAACTTGCTGGCCTTGCTCAGCATAATAACGCCGCGCACAATTTACAAACTTGGTTGCAATACGTAAGCGCCCTTGTGGCTCAGGTGCATTCACCGGGCCAGCAGTCATTAAACGGCAGCAGGCAATTTTTAAATCTAGGGGTTCATACAAACCTTCACCACCATGTTCCATTAATACATCTTTACCGGCAACACCCACATCGGCAGCACCGTATTGCACATAGGTTGGCACATCGGATGCACGAATAATAACGAGTTTTATGTTATCAAGATTGGTATCCAGAATAAGTTTACGGCTTGTTTCCGGATCGTCTAAAGGCGTAATACCTGCGTGCGCGAGCAAGGGTAAAGTTTCTTTAAAGATGCGTCCTTTGGATAATGCGATTGTTATACGTTTTGTCATTTTTTTAACTTAATTAATTTAATCGGGTACTCGACGAATCTTAGCACCTAATTGTTGAAGTTTTTCTTCAATACATTCATAACCACGATCGATATGATATATCCTTTCGATAACCGTTTCACCCTCTGCAACCAGGCCGGCTATAACAAGTGATGCCGATGCACGTAAATCGGTTGCCATTACCGGCGCACCTGTTAATTTTTCGACCCCGGTGCAAACCGCCATATTGCCGTTCACATCAATACTTGCACCCATACGTTGTAACTCCTGCACATGCATAAAGCGGTTTTCGAATACAGTTTCTGTAATGGTTGAGGTTCCCTCTGCAAGTGCGTTTAAAACAGAAAACTGTGCCTGCATATCCGTCGGGAATGCTGGATAGGGGGCGGTACGAATATCGATAGCTTTAGCGCGTTTACCTTTCATATCCACTTGAATCCAGTCTTCGCCTGATGTAATGGTTGCCCCTGCTTCTTCAAGCTTAACGGTAATGGCATCAAGATACTTTGGTTCAGTATCTTTTAACTTAACACAGCCACCTGTTACAGCAGCCGCAACCATAAAGGTTCCAGTTTCGATACGATCAGGTAAAACTCTATACGTTGTGCTGTGTAATTCATCGACACCCTCAATCGTAATCACATCGCTGCCAATTCCTGTAATTTTGGCACCCATTGAATTTAAGAAATGTGCAAGGTCAACCACTTCAGGTTCTTTCGCCGCATTTTCTAAAATAGTAATACCATCCGCCAGGGTCGCTGCCATCATTAAATTTTCAGTACCGGTTACGGTGATAATATCAAAAACAATTTTGGCACCTTTTAAGCGTTCAGCCTTTGCCTTGATATAACCATTTTCTACAACAATGTCAGCACCCATTAATTCTAAACCATGAATATGTAAATTCACCGGGCGTGAACCAATCGCGCAACCACCGGGCAAGGAAACTTCTGCATAACCATGCCGTGCTAACAACGGCCCCAATACCAGAATCGATGCACGCATTGTCTTTACAAGTTCATACGGTGCAACATATTTGGTAATGGTTGAGGCATCCACTTCCACACTCATTTGCTCGTCCATGGTAATGGATACACCCATTCGACCTAATAATTCCATTGTTGTGGTAATGTCATTTAGATGCGGAATATTGCAAATTTTCACCGGTTCATTCACCAGCAAGGTGCCCATAATAATTGGCAAGGCAGCATTCTTCGCACCCGAAATGCGAATTTCGCCATTCAAACAGGTGCCACCGATAATAATTAATTTATCCATTGAGGACTAACTCGCTTAATTGTTTGTGTTTATAAAGAGCCGACTTGTAACTTTCTGGCTTTTTCCCATTCTGCAACGGTATAGGTTTTCATGCTAAAAGCGTGCAATTCACCACTTGTGATATGTTCATTGACTGTTTTATAAACAACTTGTTGTTTTTTAACTGGCATTAAACCATCAAAAATATCACCCACGATGGTGGCATCAAAATGGCCATTTTCACCGGTTACGGTTACCTCACACTCTGGTAAACCCGCTTTAATTAATTCTGCTACTTGCTTTGCATCCATCACTTACACCTTTGCTTAAATTCTGGGCGCTATTTTAGCCTGTGTACTCCTTTAAGGCACAGAGTTTTATGACGATTTGAAGGGAATTTGCCTGATTTGTTTAAATTTTTGGATATTTACGGATCTAACAAGGTTTTTACCACTGAATTCAGCTTCCAGATAGAGTAATCCGTAACCAGAATTAAGAATTCGCTAATCCTGAGCGATAGGGAGAATTCCCAGTAAATCACTTGCTTTTGCGATATCCAGAATTTGTTGCGGTAGCTGTTGCAAATGAACGGTCATATTCAGCTGTTTGGCTTTTGCTAACCAGGCAATAATCAGTGCAACGGCTGCGCTGTCGCTATTAGTAACCGCAGAAAAATCAATGCTAATGTTAGATTGCGATTTTAAATGTCCATTTAATTCGTTTAACACGGGCATAACAGTGTTCATCATTAGCTCACCACTAACGCTAAATTCTTCAT
Organism: uncultured Thioalkalispiraceae bacterium; assembly: GCA_964504295.1. Taxonomy (GTDB): domain Bacteria; phylum Pseudomonadota; class Gammaproteobacteria; order UBA6429; family Thiohalophilaceae; genus SZUA-37. Next base: position 44,116 of record CAZDEC010000005.1, on the reverse strand, counting down.
CCGATACTTTTGTTAGTTGTGATTCAAACACCGACTAGGCACCTTTACCTTTATTGTGTTTTTGTAATCGGGCAATCAAAGCATCTAATCCTTTCGATTTAATCTCGGTCGCAAAAGATGTTTTATTGTTTGCAATTAAGCTCACACCTTCCACTGCTATGTCATAAACTTTCCAGCCTTTTTTCTTTTTATGCAGTCTGTAATTAACCGAAACCATTTCACCTTTAGATGTTTTAACTTGCGACTTTACTGTAACGTCACCTTTCGATACGTCATCACGTAATGGTTTATATAAAAATTCACTATCAGCATATTCCAGCAGCGCAATAGAATAAGTGCGTATCATTAATTCACGGTAGGCTTTTATAAAACCAATTTTCTGAGCTCGGCTTGATGTATTCCAATACTTACCTAAAACCCATTTAGACATGCTGATAAAATCAAAATGTGGCAACACAATTTTACTAACCAGATCATAAATAAGCTGCGGGTTTTTATTTAGCTTATCGCGATCGGCTTTGAGCGCATTAAACATTTCTTCAGTCGTGTGTTTAACTAAATCCTGTGGCCCTTCAGTTGCGGAGGCACTGCTAATATTTAAAGTAAAAGCAAACACTATTAAGCCAATTATTGTAAAACAATTTTTTTGCATATTTTTCAGGTATGAGTTCATTATTTGGCAGCCTCTTTTTTGCTATCACTTTTATCGTCGCTCAGGAATTTAGAAATAAACTGACCGATTAATTTTTCTAGCACCATTGAATCCTGGGTCAGCTTAATTTGCGAGCCTTGTTGTAATGTTTTCGGCGCACAATCTTTACCCGTATTATCTTCTACACTGACATTACCACTATCATCCATCGAAAATTCTTCGCAATCATTTGAGCCCGCACCGGCTTCCAGACCAATATATTTTTCACCCAGTAAACCGGCTGTGTAAATACTTGCTGATGAATCATCGGGTAAGGAATCATATTCACCTTCAATTTCCATTGTTACCAAAGCGCTCAAACGTTTTTTATCAAAGACGATACTTTTAACCCGACCAATGCGCACACCGGACATTGTTACCGGTGAACGAACCTTTAAACCACTAATATCTTCAAAATAAGCGGTAACATCGTAGCCATTATCGGAACTATAGGTGCTTAAATTACTCACCTGCATCGACAACATAAATAAAGCTGCGATGCCGCCAGCAATAAACAGCCCCACCCATATTTCTGTGATACGTGTCGTCATTTATTTTTATCTCCTAAATAATTTTGTAACGCAGGCTTATTCAAAAAAACTTTAACCAAACATAAGCGCTGTTAAAATAAAATCTAATCCTAAAACGGCAAGTGATGAATGCACCACCGTGCGTGTGGTTGCCCGGCTCACACCTTCAGAGGTGGGCACGGCATCGTAGCCTTCAAAAACAGCAATCCAGGTCACAACAAAACCAAACACAACACTTTTTATAACACCATTGAGAATATCTTCGTATAAGTCAACACTTGCCTGCATTTGTGACCAATAAGCGCCGTCATCTACACCCAGCAAACCCACGCCGACAAAATAACCACCCAGTACACCCACCGCACTGAACATAGCGGCAAGTAACGGCATGGATAAAAAACCGGCTAAAAATCGAGGTGCCAGTACCCGTCGAACGGGATCAACCGCCATCATTTCCATTGCCGACAATTGTTCGGTTGCTTTCATTAAACCAATTTCGGCGGTCAATGCTGAACCCGCTCGCCCGGCGAATAAAAGAGCGGTAACAACTGGCCCCAACTCTCGCACTAGCGATAACGCTACCATTACACCAAGTGATTCTTCCGCACCAAAATCAACCAGGGTGTTATAGCCTTGCAGCCCCATTACCATGCCAACAAAAAAGCCGGAAACAATAATAATGATAAGGGATAACACGCCCACAGAAAATAATTGCTGAATGATTAAAACCGGACGCACAATAACCGAAGCAAACCCCTGTAAGATATCTAAAAGAAGAATGTGGCCACGTCCCAGTCGCTCAAAAAAGTCGAGAGCCTTATGTCCGAGAGATTGAATTGTATCGATCATATATAAATCATCTTGTTTTAAGCCGCTAATCTATATTTAGATCGCTAGCATAAGGTTTAGCCTGAAAATGAAATGGCACTGGACCATCGGGTTTACCCTGCATAAACTGTTGCGCCCATTCAGAATCGGAATTCGCTAAATCTTCTGAGGTGCCGCCAGCCACTACTTTGCCACCGGATAATAAGTAAATATAGTCAGCAATGGACGAAGCCTCTTCTATATCGTGTGACACCACAATGCTGGTTAAACCGAGCGCATCGTTAAGGTTACGAATAAGTCGCACCAACACGCCCATCGAAATAGGATCCTGGCCGGTAAACGGTTCGTCATACATTATCATCATTGGGTCCAGTGCAATCGCACGCGCTAACGCCACCCGACGTGACATACCACCGGATAATTCAGCCGGCATTAATTCTCGTGCACCGCGTAAACCAACAGACTGCAATTTCATAATCACCAGAGTGCGGATAAGCTCTTCCGATAAGTTGGTATGCTCACGCAAAGGATAAGCAACATTGTCAAAAACATTTAAATCGGTTAACAACGCACCATTTTGAAATAACATACCCATGCGCTTTCGCAATTCATAAAGTTTGCGATGTCTCAGGGTTGTTACCTCTTCACCATCAACAATAATTGAACCTTGCATCGGTTTAATCTGTCGACCTATAAGGCGCAGCAAGGTTGTTTTACCGGTGCCACTGGGCCCCATAATAACGGTGATCTTGCCGCGTTGAATGTCTAAATCAACCCCGTCAAATATCATCCGATCATTACGTGCAAATTTTAAATTGCGAACTTTAACCAGGGTATTTGTGTCAGCCATATAAATATTTCGTTGTCATTTTAATTAGCATTGCGGCTTTATATTATTACTGTCCTGCAACATTGTGCCTTGCATTACCCAGCCTTGCAATGGTTTATAAAAGGTAACATCAGCAAACTGAATGTAGCCTGAATAATTGTCCTTTTATTAGCAAGTATTACATTAGCTCCATCATAACCATCGCATTGCGTACCGCTTCCACTTTAGGCGGCCGACCATCGACTATAATGACATGTTCACGCGTTAATGATTCACGTTTAAATTGCTCGGCAATAATTGTCTTTAACTGCTGCAGGCATGCTTTTTTATCTAGCTCACTATTGCAACGTGCCAGCCAGAACGTTGAGTCAACAGGCACGACTACCTCACCCTCCCCTTGCCAGCACAGGCTGACTGCATATTTTTCACAAAAAACATTTACTTTAGAAATACTTAAGCCATTCTTGTTATCGATAACTTCCAGACAAACTTTAAACTTTTTAGTCAACGAAGCTATATCGTCTCTAAATTGTTGTGATTCTATAGCGTCACTGTTCACCTGTACGAGCAAACCTGCCACATTATCCTCAATAGGCGCTAACTGCCAGGCACGTTCCGTTAGGTTGTTTTCCACTGCCCAATGGCATTCAAAAACACACTGAAAACCAGCGGTTGCCTGCTCGTCTATTTCATTCAACAGATATTCAATGGCAGCATCATCCTGCCATTGTTTATCCGGCACCAGAACAATTGGGAATTCGTTAGAATAAAATGACAAATACCAGTCTTCAGGTAAATCTTCGGGGTAAAAAACCTCGTTACCCCATTCTGGATGTTTCCAGCCCGCCGTTCCGGTTAATATGCGATAATCTCTTTCAGACACCTTGTTCTCCAAATACAACCATTGTGCGATTAACATTTTTAACCGACTATACTTTGCTATGTACAAATAATCCAAACACTATTCACTCTATGGCCGATATTCTTCCCTTTAAAAAACCCAAACCAAAAGATAAGCATAAGGGTAAATCGCTCTGTAAAAGCGGTTTTCATAAGTGGCAAGCCGTCAATCAAAACCCGTTTGATGTTAAACAGGGGAAACTTGTTAGCCAATATCGCTGTATGCGCTGTGGCATCACCAAAAACGAATCTAAATAACCTTTAAACTTTACCTTTATCTGCTTAAACACGGCATTTATACCAAAGATCTTAAGAAGTACCAATATTTAAGCCGACACGACCGAGTAGGTAGCGTTGTTGGATTAAAGCTTTTTGATACCGGTGCTCTGAAGTCAGGCACTTTTAAAAAGCTTTTACAAAAAGGCATGCCCATTCGTAAATTAGTCGAGTTTAAAAATGTGACCAAACCCTGGGTTGCTAATGCAAGACTCAGTACATCGGTAAAAGAATCCCTAAAAAAAGCTCTGCTCAATATCAAAGATAAAAAAGTCCTGAAACAGCTTAAAAAAAGATGGCTTGCTACCTGCATCGGACGATGATTATCAAATTATTCGAATCGCCATTGAACAAAACCCCAAATTTTTCAAATAAACGCCAATAATATCGCTCCCATTTATCCCTGTAGTTCTTCCTACTGCCTTTCAATGATTGCCAATAGCAACATAATCACATAAAGTAGCGCAATAAAATCATCACCTTAAGCTAACAGTGAGAATGCGTATGAACGCTTTTAAATCATTAAAATCTTTACTGCTAACACTAACCGTATCCATCACCACGATAAGCTGCGCTTCTGTTAATGGGCCGTCTCCCGACCACGACCCATTTGAATCCTATAACCGCGCTATGTTTGCCTTCAATGATACGATTGATGAGAACGTTCTTAAGCCTGTCGCAGCCGCCTATAAGGATTATATGCCCACTCCGGTTCAATCCGGCGTTTCAAACTTCTTTAGCAACCTCGGCGACATCCTTGTGGTGCTTAATGACTTGCTTCAGGGTAAATTTGCTCAGGCAACAAGTGATACTTTTCGTTTTGTTGTTAATTCCACAGTCGGCCTGTTTGGTCTGTTTGATGTTGCTACCCACCTGGATTTACCTAAACACAATGAAGATTTTGGCCAGACGTTAGGTGCCTGGGGAGTAAGCGATGGCCCTTATTTAGTACTTCCTTTTCTGGGTGCAAGCTCACTGCGGGATACGGCGGGCTTACTTGTCGATGCCCAGGCTGACCCTATTTACAATATTCCTGACCAGGAAGCACGCTACGCCACCTTAGCCTTAAAAGCCGTTGATACCCGGGCAGACCTACTTGGTGCGTCTAAAGTACTAGACAAAGCCGCTTTTGACCGTTATGCCTTTATGCGTGATGCCTATTTACAGCACAGAAATTATCTCGTCCATGATGGTAATCCACCTCCAGACGAAAACAGTAACCCCACTCCTTCAACTAACTCTGCTGAAGATCAATTACTGGAAGACGACCTCGAAAAAGCTTTACAATAAGCACTAGGGCAACCACCATGCAGCCGCCCGTATGTATACCCTCAACCAATTACCGAAGATAAAGAATTCATAACAGGAATTTTAAGAACCATGCTCATGCCACTTTTATACCCGTCACTCGCAATTATTGTGGGTTTTGTTGTACTTGTTTGGGGAGCAGATAAATTTGTTCTGGGCGGCGCAGCCAGCGCCCGTTGCTTTGGTATCTCACCGATGATTATCGGCTTAACGATTATTGGTTTTGGTACCTCGGCACCCGAAATGCTGGTATCAGCCGTCGCCGCCTTTGATGGTACGCCAAATTTAGCCATTGGTAATGCGATAGGTTCCAATATTACCAATATCGCTCTGGTTCTGGGCGTGGCCGCCATGACAACACCGCTTATGGTCAAATCCCAGATACTAAAACGCGAATACCCGGTCATGTTTGCCGTTATGTTACTGGCGCTCATTCTTATGTGGGATTTACAATTGAACGTTACAGATGGTGTCATTCTTTTAGTTGGTCTGTTATTGATAATGGGCTGGATGGTAAAAATTGGCCTTAAAGAAAGTAAATCAAGCAACGTCTTACAAAATAGCAACGAAGAAGAAGATCCGCTTGTTGAAGAAATTGAATCTGAAATACCAGTCTTGAAACTGAAAGTCGCTTTATTCTGGCTGGCGTTTGGTTTTATATTATTATTGCTAAGTTCAAAAATACTGGTCTGGGGTGCGGTTGAAATCGCGGTACATCTTGGTGTGAGTGACCTTGTGATAGGCCTAACCATCGTGGCTCTCGGAACCAGTTTACCCGAATTAGCCGCTACCGTGGTGAGTGCTCTAAAAGGCGAACACGATCTCGCTATTGGCAATATTATTGGTTCAAATATATTTAACTTGCTCGCAGTAATTGGTATTCCGGCTTTGATTACGCCAATCACACTAGACGAAAATGTGCTGCTACGTGATTTCCCCAGTATGATAGGAATAACCTTTGTACTGTTTATTCTGGCTTATGGCTTTAAGGGCAATGGCCGCATCAATCGCATCGAGGGCTTCATTTTGCTCATGTTGTATGTTGCTTATATGGGCTGGATTTATTTGAGTACTGTTTAAGTGGGGGGCAGGATTTATTTTATTTTTTACAAGCCTTACTTTTAAGCTTTTTTAATGCTTCCTGGCCGGTGGATAAGCACAAAATTTCTTATACGCAGCTGAGGTTTAAATAGTTAGTTGGAACAGCGGTAATTACAACTTATAATCCAGATGCTCTTCAATAAATTCACGTATACAACCATAACCGCCCTTATTGGTTAACACGATGTCGACAATTTCTTTAATCGCAGGCATCCCATCGGCCGGACATGCGGTAAAACCAACGGCTTTTATAATATCGCGATCATTCACGTCATCGCCAATGTAAGCAACTTGATGCATATCAAAGCCAAGTTCCTTACTCCATTGTTGCAAAATGCCTAACTTAGGCTCCGTGCCAATATAAAACTTTTCAATTCCCAGCGTTTCACAACGGCCTTCAATAATTTTACTTTTAAAGCCGGAACTAATTAACCCCACTTGCACGCCGCTTTTTTGCAGTTCAATAATACCGCGACCATCTTTGGTATCAAAACGTTTAAATTCTTCGCCGCTTTCGGTGTAGTACATACCGCCGTCAGTCATCACGCCATCAACATCAAGCGCGAGAAATTTTATATCTTTTTTTATATTCATTCACTGCTTTCCCATTAATTTTTGAATCGCGCATAAGAGTAGGTCATGGAATTGGTGTGGCTTCAGCTTTATCATGAACGTAGACATAGCTTACCTTTCAACAATAATAGGTTCAGGTTAACAGGCTGCAGCGATGTTCATTATTTTTCTAACGCCAACTAAACAATCGTTCTACCTATCGCCGAAGCAATTGGTCGTAGTGTCCCTAACAAATCACGGAACATGTCATGATTAAGTTGTTGTGCCGCATCAGACTTGGCAACCGAAGGATCCGGATGCACTTCAATAAGTAAACCTTCGATACCCATCGCCGTTGAAGCGCGCGCAAGATCTGCTACCCCATAGCGATAACCCATCGCGTGACTCGGGTCGAGAATAATCGGCAGGTTAGTGTGTTCTTTTAAGAACGCAACACCACATAAATCTAGAGTGAAACGTGTTTTAGTTTCAAAGGTACGGATACCACGTTCACATAAAATAACATTGTCATTGCCGCCGGATAAAATAAACTCTGCCGCCTGTACAAACTCCTGTAAAGTTGAACCAAAACCACGTTTTAATAAAATAGGCTTTTGAGTCTTGCCACAACGACGCAGAATACCCTGGTCATACATGGCCTTTGCACCAATTTGCACGATGTCGGCAAATTCAATCACTTCGTCGACATGAGTGGTATCACGCACTTCGGTAATAATATTTAAACCATACTGGCTGCGCATTTTATCGAGTAGCTTTAAACCTTCAAGCCCCATACCCTGAAATGAATAAGGTGAAGTACGTGGCTTATAACAACCGGCACGCAAAGTCGAAATTCCCTGCTCTTTCATTAATTCTGCTGACTGGGTTATTTGCTCTTCCGATTCAACCGAACAAGGGCCGGCAATCACCATGGTGTTATTATTGCTACCACCAATTTTGACACCATTAATATCTATTTCACGAATGTCACTAAAGTAGTCAGCACTAGCAAGTTGTATATCGTTTGCAAAAGCAAAACTGGCTTCAACAAGCTTTTCGTATTGCGCAGGTACTTCCTGTAATGCAGAAGGGGTAACCAAAACGTGATGCTCAGGTTTTTTAATATGAAATGCATCAAGCTTTTGTGCAATGGTTACGACATCAGCATCGCTGACACTGTTTTTAAGATGAATAATCATAACTCGCCTTTGATTAAATTAAAGAAGGTAACCGCACCGGTTACTTTATTGCTATCGTCAACAACCGGTAAATAAGAAATGGCAAAACTCTGCTGTTTTATAAAACGTAATAATTCCATTACGCTGAAATTTTCGTTTACTTTAGCGGGATTACTATTGGTAATATCAGTAACGCTAACATCGTTTAAATTATCGATATGTTTCAGCAAGCCTTTGCGTACATCGGCATTAGTAACAATACCGTCAAGTTTACCATTATCATCAATCAAAATGGTAAAACCCAGATTATAATCTTCAATAGACTGGAGTATGGAGGCAACGCTGCGATCTTTTAATTTTAATAACGGAATCTCATCCACGGTTCGCATAAAGTCCTTAATCTGAAAATGCGAATCGACTTCATGGGTTTTAAGGTTAAGCATCGCCGCCCCCATGGATTCGCTGTTCATTAAATAAGAACCCGATACAGACGAATACACGCCCATATTGCGCAAGATAAAAGACACTTCGCCATTCACACCGCCATCGACATGAATATCTTTATCAGGAAACTGCTGCCGAAATTCACGGATTTTTTTGAAATTATTTTTCTCGAAAACACCACCACTTTGCCCCGGCGTGGTGGTCATAAACAAAATAAAATCAAACTCTTTAGCATAGGTTTTAAAAACCGAGATATCGGTATCGGATGTTATCGCTAAACCAAGCCGGGCTGAAATACTCGCGGGAATAGATAGCTTACTTTGCAGATTTTCGTACTGAAAAGTTACGTAATCTACATTGAGTTCTTCAATTTTAGCAAAAAACTTTTCTGGCTCGGTGCTGATAATATGCAGATCGATGGGCGTCTTGCTTAGCTGTTTGATTTCGGCAATATCTTCAAACACGCTCATATCATCATTACAATCAATATGAAACAGATCCGCACCATGCACATCAAGATCATTGATAATTTCAGGCAAAGACTCACTCTTACTGGAGTAAACAGAAGCGGAGATTTTCATGGTAGATTAGCTGGTTTTAGTGACATAAGAGAGCTTGCCATAATAATACCAAGCACCCTATGGGTCAATATGGGGGGCAGAACATAGCACCCTATTTTACCCCCTGCTCGACACGACAAAGATGCTCTTAGACAGATATTACGCTAGAATAAGCCGCATAATATTAAATACTATAATAACTGTAATTAAACACCGGCAACCTACTCTATGAGCTTCCGAATAGTGATTCCCGCACGCTTCGCGTCAAGTCGATTACCCGGCAAGCCGCTGCGTGATATTTGTGGCAAACCCATGATTGCTCACGTAATTGAGCGTGCAAAGCAAAGCAAAGCCGATGACGTAATCGTTGCCACCGATTCTAAAAAAATTGCTGACGCTATTGCCAACCTCGATGTACGTGTTTGCATGACTCACGAAAATCATCAATCCGGCACCGAGCGTCTTTCTGAAGTTATTGAACAACTTGGCTTTGATGACGATCAAATCCTGATTAATCTGCAAGGCGACGAACCCATGATGCCGCCCGTTTGCTTAAACCAGGTTGGCGAAGCACTCGAACAGGATAGCAATCTAAAAATGGCAACACTGTGTACTCCATTAACCGATATCAACGAACTATTTGACCCACATGCGGTTAAGGTTGTGCGCGATATAAATGACTTTGCTCTGTATTTCAGCCGTGCTGCCGTCCCCTGGTCACGTGACTGCTTTAATGAAACTCCACGTAAAATGCCTGCGCAACAGGAATATCAACGCCATATCGGTTTATATGGCTATCGTGCCGGTTTTATACGTCAGTATTTAGATTGGCAAAGCAGCGATATTGAAAAAACAGAATCCCTGGAACAATTGCGAGTACTTTACTATGGTGAAAAAATCAAAGTGATCACCGCCCACACACCACCAGGGCCAGGGGTTGATACTCAAGCTGATCTTGATCGCGTATGTGAACTTTTAAGCGAATGATAAGCCGCTCTTTTGTTTTGTGAAGGATTCAGACATTTGACACTTCCCTTTAAACAGCCACCAAAGCAACTCTGTATATTACGGCTCTCCGCGATTGGCGATATATGCCATACCCTGCCGATAATTCGTACTTTACAAAAACATTGGCCAAACACCCAACTCAGCTGGATTATCGGCAAAACCGAATACGCTCTAGTATCCGATATCGAAAATATTAATTTTATTATTTTCGATAAATCGAGGAAGTCTCAGGCTTATCTTGACGTTTATAAGCAATTAAAGAACATTCAATTTGACGCCCTGCTACACATGCAAATGTCTCTACGCTCTAGCCTGATTAGCTTACTCGTTAAAAGCAAAATAAAACTCGGCTTCGACAGGCAACGCACCAAAGATGGCCAGTGGTTATTTACAAACCATAAAATTCCACATCGCGACAACCAACATGTTATTGAAAGTTTTTTTGGTTTTACCGAAGCACTTGGTATTGCCGAACAGGAGTACCAATGGGATATCCCGGTTAATTTAACTCAACAGGAAATAAATACGTCACTCAATCTTGAGCAACTCAGTGCAAATGAGCCCTATGTCATTATCAGCCCATGTTCCAGTATGGCGTACCGCAACTGGAACAGTAAAGCTTATGCGGCCGTGGCCGATATCATTCAACAACAATACAATTTCCCCATTATATTAAGTGGCGGTGCATCAATGATTGAAAAACAAATGGGGGATGCCATTACAAAGCAGACAAAACAACCTGTGATTAATTTAATTGGAAAAACAAATTTAAAGCAATTGCTCGCTCTGTTACAAAATGCTTATTGTGTTATCAGCCCCGATTCAGGGCCTGCGCATATGGCCACCGCGGTCAATACGCCGGTCATCGGCCTTTACGCCTGCACCAACCCAGATCGTGCCCGCCCTTACTTAAGCACACAATGGACGGTTAACCGCTACCCGGAGGCCATACAAAAAAAATTCAATAACAATGTTGAAAAGGTAACCTGGGGCACTCGTGTGCGTGATGACTGGGCAATGAAACTTATTACAGTAGAAGATGTAACTGCAAAATTTAAACAATTGTTTAAAACAAAGCCTGTATGATAATGTTATCGCTGCAATCTATTGCGGCCAAATATAAAAGCAAACACGATGAAAGAAATTCTACAACGCGCAAAAAAAATCAAACTCGTCGTCTTTGATGTAGATGGTGTTTTAACCGATGGTAGTTTGTTTTATGGCGATAAAGGCGAAGAATATAAAGCCTTTTATGCCAAAGATGGCCTGGGCATGAAATTATTAATGAACACAGGCGTGCATATTGGCATTATTACTGCGCGTACATCATCATTAGTTAAACACCGTATGGACAGTTTAGGTATTAAATATTTATATCAAGGTCGGCAGGACAAACTAAATGCCTTTAATGACTTAATTGACAAACTCAAACTTAGTTATGAACAAACCGCCTTTGTGGGTGATGATGTTGTGGACTTACCCGTGATGAAAAAAGTGGGCTTTTCCATTACCGTAAAAGATGCCCACCCTCTGGTAATAGAACAAGCCCATTGGCAAACCCCGCTCAATGGTGGGCGTGGCGCTGCACGCAATGTATGCGAACTTATCATGCAAGCTCAAAACACCTTGCATGAACAACTTAACTCTTTTGCACAATGAACAGAATTCGCTTTATTATTTTATTTATTATTGTTATTGCTATTGCCGCAACCAGTAGCTGGTTACTTAAAAAAGTTGATACCGAACCCACGGACACAGCAAAAGCCATTGCGCATAATATGGATTATTTTCTGGTGAATTTTAATGCTACAGTGATGGATGAAGACGGCAAGCCACATTACAATTTAAAGGGCGATTATCTGGAACACTTCCCTGATGATGGCAGTATTGATATTGTACAACCGAAAATTAAAATATTTCGAGAAAAATTGGCAGCCTGGAATATAAAGTCAGATAAAGCACGAATTAAAGATGAGGGGAAACTAATTTACCTCAATGGCAAAGTATTTATGCAACGCCCTGCCAGTAAAGATGAAGCCGAAATAAATCTCGATACAAGCAACTTAATGCTTAATCTTAATAAGGATTATGCCGAAACAAACGATGCAGTTTATATACAGACCGAAAAACATCACTTAAAAGCAGTCGGGATGCGTGTATACTTAGAAGATGGTCGACTTGAATTATTATCAAAGGTAAAAGGGGTTTATCATGTTCCCAAAAAATAAATTTTTTTTAGCTTTACCTTTATTATTGTTAACGCCCATCAAGAGTTTTGCATTATCTGAAGACGCTAACAAACCCATTAATATCAATGCCGACAGCGTTAGCATTAATGAAAAAACTGGAATTAGTATTTACCTCGGCAATGTCACCTTTGTTCAGGGCAGCCTTATACTCAATGGCAGTAAAATTGTAATTCACCAGCCCGATGGAACTGTCACTAAAATTCTAGTCGACGGCAAACCCGCAACATTTCAGCAACAACAGGATGACTCTCCCGATATCGTGCATGCTAAAGCCGGTAAAATGAAATATGTCACTAAAGACGAACGGGTTTTCCTAAAACAAAATGCTTCCGTCTGGCAAGGTGAGAACTTACTTAAAGGCAATGAAATTGAGTACAATACACGAAACAGTACCGTAACAGCTCAAAAAAGTAGTGATAATACTAACCGGGTTCATGTTGTGATCGAGCCCAATAAAAAAGAAAAACAGCCGTAAAATAACTATGTCTTCTCTCAAAGCAAGCAACCTATGTAAGCGCTATAAGAAACGTGAAACCGTTAAAAATGTCAGCATTGAAATTAGCAGTGGCGAAGTTGTCGGCCTGCTAGGACCGAATGGTGCAGGCAAAACTACCTCTTTTTATATGGTGGTTGGCTTAATAAACTCAGACGGGGGAAAAGTAGAGTTAGACGGGCTGGATATTACCGATCTACCAATGCACCTGCGCGCTCAACGCGGTATTGGCTACCTACCACAAGAAGCTTCGATTTTTCGTAAATTATCCGTTGCTGATAATATTCTTGCCATTTTGCAAACCCGGAAGGAATTAGCACCATTTCAGCAGGAACAAAAACTCGAAGAGCTACTGGATGAACTCCATATTGGCCATATCCGTTCCAATATTGGAATGAGCTTATCGGGCGGTGAACGCCGCCGCGTCGAAATTGCCCGTGCACTGGCCACCGAACCACGTTTTATCCTGTTAGACGAGCCCTTTGCCGGCGTTGATCCTATTTCTATCCTCGATATTCAAAATATTATTTCACACTTAAAAGAGCGTGATATTGGCGTCTTAATCACCGACCATAATGTTCGGGAAACACTAGGAATTTGTCAGCGTGCGTATATTATGAATAATGGAGAAGTTATCGCTCAAGGTGATCCAGATCATTTACTACAGGATACCCAGGTGCGTAAAGTCTATTTAGGGGAAAATTTCAAGTTATAATCAATCTGTAATATGTCTAAAAATGCGCTAGAATGAAGTATATGCCAAGCAGAAAAATATCGAATAAAAACCACTTACACTTAATAATATCCCCATCAATCTTGACCTTAAACTTGAGTACTCCCCTGAACACGGCCATGATCCAACACAACAAAAAGAAGACTGGCTAAAGCTTATTATATGAAACAAAGTTTACAACTGCGCATCGGTCAGTCTTTAACAATGACCCCCCAACTCCAACAAGCCATTCGCTTGTTACAACTTTCTACTCTTGAATTAAGCACTGAAATCCAGGATGCACTGGATTCTAATATGATGCTCGAAGCTGTCGACGAAAGTGGTTCATCCTCAGATACTAACCAGCAGGATTCCAGTAACCAAACATCCGAAACCAAGAATTCCGAGGATAACAATCCGGCCGACAGCAACGCCGACAATGAACCGGCGCAGGTCGAAAGCAATTTAAACGAAGACAGCACCATCCCGGATGAACTCCCGGTCGATACCGTGTGGGAAGATATCTATGACTCCATGTCGCATTTACCCACCGCGAGCAGCGCCCCAGCCGATACTAACGATATGGAAGTGGTTTCGGTAACAGGTGAAAGCTTGCAACAACATTTAGACTGGCAACGTGAATTAGCCCCCTTTAGCCCGACAGACTCCATCATTGCCCAGGCGATAATTGACTCGATAAACGACGACGGCTTTCTTGGCACCACAATCGAAGAGTTACACCAGGGACTCGTTGGCGAATATGACATTGAACTCGATGAAGTCGCCGCAGTTCTTCGTCAAATACAGAATTTTGACCCACCAGGTATTGCTGCCCGCGACTTAAAAGAAAGCCTGGTCTTACAGCTTGACCAGTTAGATGGCAGCGTCGATAACCTAGAATTTGCAAAAGAACTAATTAGCAACCATTTTGAGCAACTCGCTAATCGAGATTACACTCTGATTATGCGACAAATGAAGCTTTCAGAAGAAGAGCTTAAAGAAGTGGTGACACTTGTTCAATCACTCAATCCTCGCCCTGGCAGTCATATAACCGACAGCAACCCCGAATATGTGATTCCCGATGTGGTTGTGAGTAAACAAAAAAACAAATGGGTTGTCGAGCTCAATCCTGACGCAGCCCCTAAAATACGCATTAATAGCCACTACGCCAGCTTAATCAAGCAAGTTAACAACAGCAGCGATAACACAAACATGAAAAACCATCTGCAGGAAGCTCGCTGGTTTATAAAAAGTTTACAAAGTAGGAATGAAACCTTACTTAAGGTGTCTACTAGTATAGTGAACAGACAATTAGGTTTTTTAGAATATGGTGAAGAAGCAATGAAGGCACTCGTTTTGCATGATATCGCCGAAGAAGTTGAAATGCACGAATCCACTATTTCACGAGTAACCACCAAGAAATACATGCATACACCTCGCGGTATTTTTGAACTCAAATACTTTTTTTCCAGCCATGTCAGCACCGCCAGTGGTGGCGAATGTTCTGCAACGGCCATTCGGGCACTGTTAAAAAAATTAATCGCCGCCGAAAATCGCAACAAACCTCTCAGTGACAGCAAATTAGCCGATATTCTGGCAGAACAGGGTATCCAGGTTGCCAGAAGAACGGTGGCAAAATACAGAGAATCATTGATTATTCCTTCCTCAAACGAGAGGAAGCAACTGACTTAACCTGTTTCAGTTACCCGTTAAGTTAAGACAAAGGCAATAAAAATAACTGTAATTAAAAAAGGAGATAATATATGCAATTAAATGTAAGTGGTCATCACGTTGACGTTACTGATTCCCTTCACAATTATGTATCATCCAAATTTGACCGATTAGAGCGACACTTCGATCATATGACAAACGTCAATGTCATTCTTAGTATTGAAAAATTACGCCAAAAAGCAGAAGCAACTCTGCATATGAGTGGCACCAGCGTTTTTGCTGAATCAGAAGAGAATGATATGTATGCGGCTATCGATTCGCTGACTGATAAACTAGACCGTCAAATTAAAAAACATAAAGAAAAAATCACTAATCATCACAAACAGGCCGGTCGACAGCATAAACAGGTAGACGGCTCAATTGAAGAGGAATAGAATCCACTCCTAATTCAACAGTGCAAATGGCATCGCGCTATTATGGCGATGTAACAAAATATTTAAGTAAGACACTGTCAATAGGGTATAGAGAAAGAGACTAAACTAGAAACATGCAAGTTAGTGAATTTATCCAGTCAGATCGCGTTCTATGCGATGTAGAAGCAAGCAGTAAAAAACGTGCCTTTGAGGCGCTCAGCCGGCTTATTTCAAAAAACTGTGACGGTATTTCTGCTAACGAAGTCTTTGATAGCCTTATTGCTCGTGAAAAGTTAGGTGGTACAGGCCTGGGTTATGGGGTAGCCATACCCCATGGCCGGCTCAAAAATATTAATTCCACTCGCGGAGCCTTTATCAAACTTAAGTCCGGCATTGATTTCGACTCAATTGATAAAAAGCCCGTCGATTTAATGTTTGCCCTGCTCGTCCCCGAAAACGCAGACGAAGAGCATTTACAAACTCTCGCCTTACTGGCAAATATGCTAAATAATGAAAAAATCCGAGACAATTTACGTCATGCCAGCAATGCCGATGAAGTACAATCTACTTTTAATGACTGGCAAAGCTCTCACTAATACATTCCCGTCATCACAATGTCTTCCATCACAGTCAACGATATATTCAACACACACTGTGATAAATTAAAGCTCAAATGGGTCTGTGGCCAACAGCATGCGGATCTGGCCATAAAACAAACAGAACAACATCCCACCTTTTTTATTGGCTTCCTCAATATCGTTCGCCCTAATCTGATACAGGTCATTGGTCATAGTGAAATTCAGTATCTTGAAAACCTAGGTAAAAACTCTTTTAATGATGCCATTGAGCACCTCTTTGCCAGTAAACCCGCCCTGGTAATTATTGCCCAAAATCTGCAAGCACCAGTAAAACTGATAGAGCTTGCCCAAAAAACACAATCCATCATTATTCAATCGACAAAAAGCAGTAACCAGATAGTGGAACTCATTCAATATTTCCTTGCCGATACCTTAAGTGAATACGTTACTCTGCATGGTGTGTTTCTCGAAGTATTGGGGGTCGGCGTACTTCTGAGCGGCTTTAGCGGTATCGGTAAAAGTGAATTAGCGCTGGAACTCGTCACCCGAGGCAACCGGCTTATTGCTGACGACATTATCGAATTTCGCAAAATATCACCTGATACTATTGCGGGCATGTGTCCAGCTATTTTAAAGGACTTTATTGAAGTAAGAGGATTGGGGATCTTGAATATTCGTGCTATGTTCGGTGATAATGCTTTAATTAATAGAAAGAAGCTCAGTTTAATTATAAACTTGCAGATACTAAAAGATGTGGTTCCAAAAGCTCGCGACAGACTGGATGGTGGGCACAATTCTCGAACAATACTGGAAGTTGATATACCTGAAATCACATTGCCAGTTGCTGCTGGCCGCAGCCTGGCCGTTACCGTTGAAGCGGCTATACGTAATCATATATTAACCATGAACGGATACAATGCAAGTGAAGATTTTATAACCCGACAACAAGAATATATCGATAAAAAATGAATTTAATAATTGTAAGTGGCTTATCCGGTTCCGGTAAAAGCATCGCACTAGATCTGCTTGAAGATTTAGGTTATTACTGTATTGATAACCTGCCTATCAGCATGCTGCCTTCCTTAATTAAGGAATTTAATAGTAAGCCATCTACCCAAACACAAGACATTGCTATTGGTATTGATGCCCGTAATATTCCTGATAGCTTAAATGAATTTGAATCCTGCCTGAAAGAACTTGCAGCAAACAAAATTAAATACAAGGTTTTTTATTTAGAGGCAAACGATGAGTCCATCATAAAGCGTTATAGCGAAACTCGACGCAAGCACCCTCTGAGCCAACCGGATATGTCATTGCTTGAAGCAATAACATTAGAAAAAAAATTACTTGAGCCGGTATCCTATTGTGCCGATCTTACCTTTGATACAAGCTTAACCAATGTTCATCAATTACGTGAACGTATCAAAGAACGTTTAATTAAAGATAATGAATCTATTGCTTCAATATTAATAGAATCATTTGGTTTTAAACACGGCGCACCAACAAATGCAGACTTTGTCTTTGACGTACGCTGCCTGAGCAACCCACATTGGGTACCGGAACTACGCCCCCAAACAGGTCAAGATAAAGCTGTTATTGATTTCCTGGAATCAAACAAAGATGTAGCCATAATGTGCAATGATATTTTATCTTTTCTCGATAAATGGTTACCTAAATTTATCGCTGAGAATAGAAGCTACATGACCATTGCAATTGGTTGTACCGGGGGACAACACCGTTCAGTTTATATAACAGAGAATATTGTAGCAAAACTTAAAGACAAATATCCCAGCATACTAACACGACACAGGGAACTGGAATAAAAACCAATGACCAAAATAATAATAACCATTAAATTTTAATCATGTAAATAGAGAAAATACTATGGGTGTAGGTATTCTTATCGTAACACATGGCAGCATTGGCCAGGCTATCCTGGATATAGCAACAAAAATTATAGGCTCAGCACCAATGCCCGTTAAAGCGATTGATATTGATATGAACGCTAATAGCGATACCTTGTTAACGACGATTACTAAAGCAATTAAAGACATCAATACGGGTGACGGTGTTTTAATACTGACAGACTTATTTGGAGCAACACCAAGTAATATCGCAAGCACAACCGATATTCAGGACTGCATCGTCGTTGCGGGTATTAACTTACCAATGTTAATACGCTTAATGAATTATCACTCACTCCCATTATACGAATTGAGTGATAAAGCCGTTGATGGCGGCCGGGATGGTATCTTGGCTTATTACCTGAATAAAGATAGAAATTATGCCGCAAATAAAGATTAAAATTATCAATAAACTCGGCTTACACGCTCGCGCTGCAGCAAAATTTGTTACCCTTGCCAGCCAGTTTCAAAGCGATGTTTCATTAGAACACAATGCTAAGAAAGTAAATGGCAAAAGTATTATGGGGGTTATGATGCTGGCCGCCTCAAAAGGAACCGAACTATTATTAGTTGCCACCGGAACAGATGAACAACAAGCCATGGATGCTCTCACCACGCTCATCAACAACCGCTTCGATGAAGCAATTTAGTCGCCCTTACGAGTAATTATATCTATGACTTTATGCTTACAAGGTTCGCGAATTACAACGGGAGTCGCAATTGGCCCGGTTCACATTATACATCAACATGAATTTGAACTTGTTGAACACAGCATACAGGAAGAATTTATTCAGGAAGAAATCAATCGTTACCTGAAAGCATTAACACATGCCAAGCAACACCTTGGCTCTGTACTAGAAAACATCCCTGCCTCAACACCACCGGAAATATCAACATTCATTCATTCGCACCTGCTAATGCTAAACGATGAAATGTTGTCAGACGGCCCCATTGAAATAATTCGTAGCAAACAATGTAATGCTGAGTGGGCTTTAAAAATACAGAGCGATAGCATCATAAATGTCTTTGACTCAATGGAAAACGGTTATCTTCAAACCCGGCGAGACGATGTTAATCATGTTGTTAAAACCATCATGCAAACTTTACTCAGTGGGCCGATCCATCACGGTGTACACCACTCCCAGGAACAACGACTCAGTGGCTACGTTATTGTTGCTGACGATATTTCGCCATCTGAACTGGTTTTAATGCAACATCAAGGCATTGCCGCCTTTGTCACACAAACGGGGGGGCCTACGTCACATACCGCCATTCTTGCGCGAAGCCTGAATATACCGGCCATTGCTGGCATTCATAATATACACACATTATTGCATGAATCTGAAACTGTCATTGTTGATGGCCGTTTCGGTTTACTCATGACCAACATCGACGACAATTCTATTTATCACTATCATCAATTACGTCGTGAACAACAAATTCAGCTAAAACGCTATAAGGAATTCCCTCAGCTTCCTGCAATTTCAGATGACGCTATAGAAATCAGCATAAATGCAAACATAGAATTACCTGAAGAAATTCTTTTGCTAAATGAAATTGGAACAAATGGTATTGGCTTGTATCGAACAGAATATTTATTTATGAATCGAACTCACTCACCGAGTGAAGAAGAACAGTTTCAAGCTTACAGTAATGTATTACAAAAATTAAATGGAAAGTCTCTAACCATACGCACTCTCGATCTTGGTTCCGACAAACAGGTGGATAGCGGTAAACAACATGCAAACGCTATTACAAATCCTGCGCTTGGTTTACGCGCAATTCGTTTATGTTTAAATGATCTACCTCTTTTCGTACCGCAATTACGTGCTATCTTACGTGTTTCAGCATTGGGCCCGGTAAAAATGATGATTCCCATGTTGTCCAACATTAATGAGTTACAACAGGTTTTGCGACTGATCAAATCAACCCAGGATGCATTACAAAAAGAAGGCATTAGCTACAATCTGGATATTCCTGTTGGCGGGATGATCGAAGTACCCGCTGCAGCAATGTGTGCGGAAATGTTTGCCTCTGAACTCGATTTTTTATCTATCGGTACCAATGACTTAATACAGTATACATTAGCCGTAGACCGTATTGATGATGAGGTCAATTACTTATACGACCCTGCCAACCCAGCGGTACTAAAACTCATCTCACAAACAATACAAGCGGGATTAAAAGCCGATATTCCGGTCACCATGTGTGGCGAAATGGCTGGTGACCCACGCTATACTAAATTGCTATTAGGTTTAGGCTTAACTGAGTTTAGCATGCACCCGAGCTCTCATCCCCTTATTAAACAAGTAATACCATTATGTAATATCAAGAAACTTCAAAGACAGGTTAAGCGTTTACTTAAAACCACTCGCTATGATGATTTTAACGAGCAAATTGAAAAACTTCTTAATTGAGCGTGGCTTAATCCCAGACATGAAATAAGTACACGGATTCGAATTTCTTTTTATTTTAGCGTTATGGCCTGTTACACTTAGATTCAGTTTGGAACTACAATTTTATAATTAAATTTTACCGCTGCCTCGTTAGCTTTTGAATCAGGTATAAAAGTAGGATATGGAATAGCGAGTCTTTAGTCCGTTACCTTTATTCCATGTCAGACAGTATTAAATTTTATAAAAATAACCCGACTTTTCACTGCAAATATCTTAAACTCCATTAGATGTAGTTGGTAATATGGCAAATATCACACAAGAACAACAAAACCTACTTGAAATCATCTCAGATTGCATTAATGGAAATGACTGCGAAAAAATAGATGAGCTTCTTAAGGATTTACATCCTGCAGAAATTGCTCATGTGATAGAAACGCTTTCACAAAAAGAACGTGAACTGGTCTGGCAGCGTATTCCAACCGAATACGAGGGCGAAGTGCTGATTAATCTTAATGAAACGGTTCGCGCATATTTCATTAATACCATGGAACCATCAGCTCTACTTGCAGCGACTGAATCACTAGAAACAGATGACCTGGCCGATATCTTATCGGAAATACCAACCGCCGTTAGCCAGGAACTGCTACTGAGTATGGAGCAGCAGGATCGCGAACGCCTAAAATCTGTACTATCTTACGCCGACGATACCGCTGGTGGCTTAATGGACTTGAACACGGTTATTATCCGTGCCGACACCACGCTTGAAGTTGTCATGCGTTATTTACGTTTTAGAAATGAGATCCCCGAAGGTACCGATACACTCTATGTTGTCAATCGCAAAAATCAGTATCTTGGATTATTGCCGCTCACTACCTTACTCACCAGCGACCCTAACCTGCTGGTTGCAGATACGATGGACTCAGGCGTAGAAGCAATCAACGCCGAAACATCCGTACGCGAAGTTGTTAATATTTTTGAACATCGCGATTTAATTACCGCCCCGGTAATTGATAACGACAACAAATTACTTGGGCGTATTACCATTGATGATGTTGTCGATGAAATACGTGACGAAGCAGAACACTCGGTAATGAGTATGGCTGGCTTAAATGAAGAAGATGATATGTTTGCGCCAGCATTGGTCAGTACTAAACGAAGAGCAATATGGCTGGGCGTTAACTTACTCACTGCACTTTTAGCCTCAGTCGTAATTGGCCAGTTTGAAGCAACCATCGAAAAACTGGTTGCGCTGGCTATCTTGATGCCTGTGGTTGCCAGCATGGGCGGCATTGCAGGCAGCCAAACGTTAACCCTGGTAATACGCGGTATGGCATTAGGTCGGGTCGGCAAGGCAAATGCAAAACGCTTATTACAGAAGGAGCTCTGGATTGGGTTGTTCAATGGACTCATCTGGTCAGTCATCATTGCCGCCGTTGCCGGCTTCTGGTTTGATAGCCTGGAATTAAGTTACATTATAGGTGCAGCTATTATTATTAATTTATTCTTTGCCGCTTTAGCCGGAGCTAGCATTCCATTAATACTAAATAAACTCAATATCGACCCGGCTTTAGCCGGAACCGTTATTTTAACAACCATAACCGATGTCATTGGCTTTTTTGCATTTTTAGGTCTGGCAAGCATATTTATTTTATAAGAGACTTTTATGCCCAAAAATATACCACCCCAAGATCCCCTACAGGACGATGACGATTTTGTCAGTAAATCTCAGCTAAAACGTGAAGCACATGCCCTCACCGACCTGGGAACAAAACTACTAACACTCTCGAATGAACAGTTAAGTAAATTTGACTTACCTGACAATTTACTCGAAGCTTTTAAGGTTGCTAAAAATATAAAAAAACACGGCGCCTTAAAAAGACAAAAGCTTTATATCGGTAAATTATTAAGAGCAATAGATTCAAAACCCATTGAAGTTCAGTTTGAAATGTTATTAAGCCCGCATAAAGAAGACGTAAAGCAGTTTCACGATGCAGAAAACTGGCGAGATAGTATCATTGCTAATACAAAAAAAATTAATGAATTTATTGCGATACATCCGACTGCGCAACGGCAGTCACTAGTGAAACTGCAACGCGATTCCATCAATGATAATCCGCAAATATCTACACGTGCAAAGCGTAAACTTTTTATTTATATTAAAGACCTTGTGTTTGCTGCTAATGCTGATTCCAGTAAGCCGACAGACGATAACTATTAGGCAGAATCACTGCTGTCCCATTAATTTTTTGAAACGAACACATAAGGTAGGATATGGGATTAATAGTATTATCATAATACGTAGACACTGCTTCGCACTTCAACAACATGAGATCAAGTTAACGGGACCGCAATGAGGCAGAATACAATACTTAGGATGACTTTTTATAACATTCCAGCTTTCTATGCTCTAAAACGGGAAACTGTTTACGCGTTAACTTAATTTTTTCAAGATCCAGATCCGCCATAACAAAACCTGAACCACGTGATAATCGGTCTTCCACTTCACCCCAGGGATCAACAATCAGACTATCTCCATGCGTTTCACGCCCGTTAGCATGATAACCACCCTGAGCCGACGCTATCAGGTAACTTAAATTCTCAATAGCACGCGCTCGCATCAATGATTCCCAATGCGCTTTTCCAGTAATAGCAGTAAAAGCTGCCGGTACGACAATCAATTCAACACCTTTATCAACCATCCGTCGAAACATCTCAGGAAACCTTATATCATAACAAACAGCCAGCCCCATTTTACCGAAAGGTGTATCATGGACAACAATTTTCTCACCAGCTTCGATTACATCAGATTCGGCGTAACTTTCTCCATCTTCTAGGCTTACATCAAACAAATGAATTTTGTCGTAACGACAAACGATCTCTGCATCCGAGTTTATTAACAAACAGGTCGCGCGAACCTTGCCAGGATCATCAGCCGCTATTGGTATGGTACCAGCTACTATCCAAACGCCATGTTTTGAGCACATGTTCATCAAAAAATCCTGGATTGGCCCAGCACCATGTTGCTCTTTTACTTTAAGCATATCCGTTTGCTGCATAGCCATCAGTGCAAAATTCTCGGGTAGCACAATCAGATCTGCCCCCGCATCTGCTGCGTAACTTATCCACCGTGCAGCTTCATTTAAATTAGCCGACACATTCGGGCCAGAGGCCATTTGTATTGCAGATATTCGTTTCATTATAAATCCAATATAAACTAATTAACGCTACTCATTAATAAATAACCAAAGTTCGTTTTCATTTGCACTACCCGATTGTAGCTCAATACGAGTAGATGCTAATCCAAGAGCAACTAACCAGGCTTTTAATTCAGTCGCCCATAAAACCCCAACATCACCACCGGGATATCTCACTAATAAATTTTTTCCATTTTGCTTAGAAAGCACATTCATAACAGCATGAAGAGCAGGAATAGTTAAGATTGACTCTGCTTTTTTTGGAACAGACCATTGTTGCTGTGTAACAACATAGTCATTTATTGACTTTTCTACTGCATGCAAAGAATTTACAGAAAACAATAAAAATAAAAAACTGCTAAATTTTAAAAATTTAAACATCGTCATCTGATTCATCTACATCTGGCTCATCTACATCTGGCTCATCTTTAGGTTTGTCTTCGTTTTTGTCTATTCGGGTGGAAACTGGATTTTCCCAGGTACCTGTTAAATGGTAGATTCTCTTGGATGATTCATCAATACCGGAGCCAAATAGTTTTTTAAAGAAATAAACAACCGCACCTATCTGTGGACCAAAAAGCAAACCACTGGATAATGGCAAAGCTCCACTAACATTAGGTACAACCGTTAAATAATGATCAAAGTCTCGAGCAACAATACCCGTTCTGCCAGTAACCAGTATATTTGCAACTGGGCCAGAAATGCTTACGTCATCTGAATAAGCATTACCATCAAGTATTTCATACACACCTACAATACGATCAAAGTTAAAACCTTTGTTAAATGCATCGCCAGACAAAAGCATTCCCGGCAATGATTCAATACTTAATAAACCTAGTAAACGTCCGGCTCCAGGATCTACTTTTGTAAAAACCCCATTAGTAATATCCATCGTGACAAGACCGTTTAAAGTTTCCCAACGAAAATCACCAAACCCTCCCGTCCAGTTAAAGTCACCGGAGAATGCGGCGACACCATTTTCAATTATTGATGAGAAGCCAAGACTCGTTAAAAAATCACCATAATTATCCGAATCAACCGTCATTGATACTTCGGTCCATTGTTTGTTTGGCTTGTAATGCCAATAGCCTTTTCCTTCTGCTTTAACATATGGAGATATAATCGTAAAATTTTCTAGCCGCATGCCGCCATTTTCATTCAAGGTTTTAAAAGTTGCTTTGCCATAAGGAAAAGTATCATAAACAAATTTTTTAATTTCACCTTCAAAAGTTGGCAATCTCCTCGGGTCTGATGGCTTGCGTGGCTTTCTATTTTTAGCTTTTGCTACATGTAAATAATCCATTTTAACTGTCACCGGAACAGCAAAAAAACTTTTTTTACTTTTAATAGAAGTAGCGTCAAGAGCAGCCAACCAATCGCCCAATGAAAAATCTTTTAGACTCCCTGTTAACAATAATATTTCATCGTCAGGCAATTTTGCCACACCCGGTTTAAAACGAAATTCTCCTCGGCGTAATAGAGCATTGTTTTCAATGCTTAAATCCATATCCAGGGCATAAGACATGTTTTCACCATAAATCAAGCTCAACAGCATTTCGTTTTTAGAGACATTTTCAACCGTCAGATAAACAGGTACTATATTTTTAGTTTTTTTGCTCATGGGTGGTGGCAAATCAATAATAACATCACGCATATCTGCCGTTGCCTGAAAAATTGGGTTTTTAGTAATGCTATCTTGCTTATATTTTAATGTGAAAACACCTTGCCAGTCTGTTCGTCCTTTCACTTTATCATAACCAGCAAGCTTGAACCTTTTCATTGTCTGAGCGACATCAATATTACCTTGCATCACAAAACGAATAGGGTGGCCACCATATTGATGACTTGTGAAAATATCAACTTTCGATTTTCCACCCATTATTATGGCGTCAATACCATTAGCTGTAGCTGAGTTCTTTGTTAAATCAACAGTACCATTAATTTTATTCACATATAATTTATTTTTTGCGGTTGATACGCTGGCATTAATCAGAAATACTTTGGCTTTAATATTTAAGGGGAATATGTCTTCAGCTTCTGAAGACAAAGGAAGATCCATATATAAATCGATATTTGTACTACCTGAAAAAGATGAACTTTTAATAAAATCTCTAGTATTTTTTAAAAACGTCGTTGATGAATATTGAGCGACATCATCCAGATTACTCTTGATATAGACTTTTGTTTTTAGCCTCGGTTTATTAAAGTTACTGATGTTAATACTAAAATTACTCGCCTTGCTTTTCAGCACTCTAGCCTGCTTAACACTTACATCTAGCGAAGTACCTGTAAAAAAAGCATCAATCTTATCAAGCTGCATTATAGGCCAGCCTACTTTGTAATTGAGTACGACATTACTTGCAGGTAAATAGGCTTTAAAAACGCCCGTATTTTTATGGAAAGGGAAATCATTTAATCGGCCACTGAATATAACACCTGCATTTTCGATAGTACCTGACTCAAAAGCACTATTTATCCATTTTTTGAAATCACCTACGAGTATCTCATTAGGCAAATAATTTTTAATTTCAGAAACCTTAGCCTTAATAATGGTCGATTGCAGATCAAGATAGGTAGATTGGTCTGCATCAGAAATATTAAGATTAAAACTAACATCTATCGATGCATCTTTATTCTTTGCAATAAGTTCCTGACTATAAAAAACCCATGCATCTTCATTTCTAAACCATTCTATATTTCCTTTAATACTATCTAATCGAATTGTCTTAGGCAGGAATCGTCTAAAATCAAGTTCAGCATTGTTCGCCTTAACAACAAAAACACCTGAATTATGGTTACTGAAAATTTCACCTGATATTTTTTTAAGGCTTGGGATTTGTTCATAAGCTATCAAAGACAAATTATTCACTATCGCTGAAAGAAAAAACTCATCCTCTTTATTTTCCTGTTTTTTAATTTTGTGCTGGATTTTTTTGAGCTCACCAGAAGGTGATGCGAACTGTAAATACTTAAGTATTTTATTTTCAACATAACCACTCTTCAGTAGCAAATCTCGTACATCTTCAATTCTACAATAATCTACTTCTGTTTCTACCGTGGTACTTTTGTCTACATCATTAAATTTACTGCTAACGCTTACTTTTGTTTCCGGCCACGCGCCCTTTTTTGTTGTAAGCTTTAAACTATCAATTGAAAAATTCCAATCTTTAAAATCTTTATCCCATTTAAACAAACCACTTAGAAGAGGTATATTGGCTATTGCATTATTTTTAAGCCGCTTAATAACGACATCACGTGCACTTACATTAGCCTCTATTTTATTCAATTCACCAGCAATCCAGTCACCCCATAAGTTAAAGTCAAGCAAACCATGCTCAACCATAACATCCATAATAACAGGCTTAAAACCCCATTCGGCGGCCTCAATATTAGTCCCCTTGGCATAAAACTTACCAACCCATTTAACAGGGTCCAGCATATCGCCATAAACATCCAGGGCAAGTTCCATTCGTTTAGGATTATTTATATCATTTGAAAGAATAAATTCACCATTAAACTGATGGCGATTACGATTGTTTTTTAGTCGTAGGGTAACATCTTTAAAACGCGTCGGCTTGGTAAGCCTTTTCTTGTCATGCCAGATAATACTGCTATTTTGTATAACTACACTACTTCGTTTAAATAACCATTCCGACAACTCGGTATTAGCGGCTGTATCCTGCTCCGCTAGTACATCACCTATCCTAGCAACATCAATACCCTGAATTAATATTTTGCCATCTTTTTGTCTAATAATGGCAAGCGTAGCCCCATCAATAGTATAAATACTCGGTACAATTTTCTGTTGCTTAATTGAACGCCATATTGAAAAACCTATTTTAATTTTTTTAATTTCAAGAAGAACTTTATCCGAGTGATCGCTCATCAACTTCACATCATGAAAAATAACAATAGGGGTTATTCCTGATATCAAGGCATTCAAGTCACCTATCTTTACCGGATGATCAAGAATACCAGCAAGTTGTTCTTCAACGTAAGAACGGTACGACTGAACATCGGGTAACAATATTCGGGCAGCCGAAATACTTACAGCAATAAATATTATGCTTGCAATAACAGAATACAGAATACAATTTCTTATTTTATTAAACATACCAGTAAGATAAATAACAACCCAATAAATATACTTTTATACAATAGTTAGCAGACTACATAGGTACTACGTCAAACTGCTCTTGAGAATATTCTGTTTCAATTTGGAAACGTATAGACTTGCCTATAAACTCTTCTAGTTCGGCAACTCCACTTGATTCATCGTCGAGTAAATTATCAACAACAGCCTGCGATGCTAAAACCAGATAATTTTCCGAATCGAATTGACGTGACTCACGTAATATTTCACGAAATATTTCATAGCTCACTGTTTCAACAGTCATAATCGAACCACGCCCCTGACATGTCGGACAGGATTCACACAAAATATGTTCCAGACTTTCACGCGTGCGTTTGCGTGTCATTTGTACCAGACCTAAGGAAGATACTTCACTAATATTTGTTTTTTCCGGATCTTTAAGTAGCATTTTATCCAGACCACGAAGCACCTGTCTTTTATGCTCCTCATCAATCATGTCGATAAAATCGATTATAATAATGCCACCCAAATTTCTTAAACGTACCTGGCGGCAAATAGCCTGAGTTGCTTCGAGATTGGTCTTAAAGATTGTTTCTTCCAGGTTTCTATTACCAACAAAGGCACCGGTATTCACATCCACCGTTGTCATCGCTTCGGTTTGATCAATAATAAGATAGCCACCCGATTTTAACTGTACCTTTGGTTCCAAAGATTTCCTGATTTCATCATCAATACCATATAAATCAAATATTGGCCGCTCACCCGGATAATATTCAATACAGTTTGCAACCTCCGGGATGAATTTTTTAGCAAACTTTTCAACTCGCTTATAAGTTTCTCGTGAATCGATGCGTATTTTTTGTATATCCGTACCACCAAGGTCGCGCATTGTGCGCATCACCAGAGGTAAATCTTCATGCAATAAATTAATTACTTTCTTTGAGGAAGTCTGTGCTGAACGAGATTTAACGGATGCCCACAATTTTTCCAGAAAGGCGATATCCTTGCAAATATCTTCTTCATCAATGCCTTCCGCAACCGTTCTGACAATATAACCATTAAGCTGTTCAGACGTCGCATTTTGCTCACGATGCTTTGATATAATTTCTTTTAAACGTTGACGCTCTTCATCAGCCTCAATTTTTTGTGAGATTCCAATATGAGCCGTATTTTGAATAAAAACTAGGTAACGAGAAGGAATTGAAATATTAGTTGTCAGCCTGGCACCCTTTGTTCCGATTGGATCTTTAACCACCTGAACAATAACCTGCTGGCCTTCTGTCAATAGATCCGAAATATCGGCAATCGTCTCCGGTGTTTTATCATCGTTATTGTTTTTGATTAAGCGCTGATGATTTTCTGCGATGTCAGATGCATGTAAAAAGGCGGTGCGACCCAGCCCTATTTCTATAAAAGCGGCCTGCATACCCGGTAATACCCGCGAAACTTTACCACTATAAATATTCCCGACTAAGCCCCGTCGCCGGGCACGCTCAATATGTACTTCCTGTAACATGCCATTTTCAACATAGGCAATACGCGTTTCCTGTGGTGTAACATTAATTAGTAACTCTTCGCTCATAAATGATTCTTTTTTAACCCTGGTGCTAATTAGCTGCTCGGTAGGATATCCACGCCCAGCTGTAAAAGTAGATTTGACGTTTCATGAAGAGGTAAACCCATCACACCAGAATAACTACCCTGTATTTTTTCAATAAAAATGGCTGCTACCCCCTGTACGGCATAACCCCCTGCTTTATCACAACCTTCATTTGTTGCAATATAGCGCGCTATTTCCTGCTCACTTATTGGTCTAAATGTTACTAAATTACGCGAAACATCGGTTAAAGTACTCGAACCACATATTAATGCAAGCCCGGTTAAAACTTCGTGAGTGCGACCAGATAATTGCCTTAACATCTGTGCCGCATGCCCGGCCGACTCGGGTTTGCCTAAAATAACCTTCTCACACACAACCGCCGTATCGGCACCAATAACTACGTCTATTGTGGCGTGTTTTTTCGTTGATTGCCAACACCTTAGCGTTTTTTTATCATCTTTAAAAACATTTTCCAGCAGCTGCATTTTACCGACTTTTGCTTTTTCAATCGCCAGACGTTGCACATACTCGGTTGCCGTTTCTTGTGGTTTTAGTTGTTCAGGAACATCTATGTTCAGCGTCTCGAATCGGACACCAATTTGATCTAATAATTCACGACGACGGGGTGATTGCGAGGCAAGATAAATACGAGTTGAACTCATAATGATGGTTTATTTATGATAAGGATGATTTTTTATAATCATCAGCGCACGATACAATTGCTCGGCCACAACAATTCTGACCAAGGGGTGTGGCAAGGTCAAATTAGATAAAGACCATTTTTCATTCGCATGATTGATACATGCCGGGGTCATACCGTCTGGGCCACCAATAAGTAGCGCAATGTCTTTACCCGACTGCATCCAGTCCTGCATTTTTTCCGACAAGGTTTGAGTCGACCATATTTTAGCCTTCACTTCCAGTGCAATCACCAATGCATTCTTAGGTATAGCGGCAACAATGCTCTTTTCTTCCTGTTGCATGGCCTGTTTAATATTTTTTGATTTTGCACGCTGTCCTAAAGCTAACTCAACAAACTTAACCTGACATTCACTCGGCATCCGCCGCACATATTCTTCCACACCCTGGTTAACCCAGGCCGGCATTTTGGTTCCAACGGCGATGATATGAATAATCATTTTCTATTGTTTATTTAATTTTTTTTTACCATGAAGAACTCATAAATAATTTTTTTAACATAAGATATTTTTCATTCTAAAATAGAACTATTTTTTCTATGTGTCCTTCGTGGTTAATAATTTATTCAGATACGGCTTCCGCATTAGCTTCCACATCAGGGCTATCTTCACCCCAGAGTTTTTCTAGATTGTAAAAATCTCGAATATCCGGCGTCATCACGTGTACAACAACATCGCCTAAGTCGATTAATATCCATTCAGCGACCTGTTCACCTTCTATACCAATCGGTCGCACACCCTTTTCTTTGACTTCTTTTAAAACATTATTCGCTAATGATTTAACCTGCCGGGTTGAATTACCAGTTGCTATAATCATGATATCGGTCACACTGGACTGGCCAGTCACATCAAGTACTTTAATATCGAGTGCCTTAATATCTTCTAATGCATTAATGGCTAAATCACAAAGTTTTTTACTGTTCATATTTTATTACTAACCTATATAAAGATGTTGTTGCTGAATAATGTTATTCACTGTCGCCGGAACCAGATCTGTAATGGATTGTTCCTGCTTAATACGTTGACGTATATCCGTTGCCGATATATCAAGCTGGGTAACCGGTATAAATAAAAGTGCGGTGTCAGCATGATTAATGGCGTCTTTCTTAATTAATGCCTCAACAGAAGCAACTTGCCGCTGTTGAATAAGCTCCTTTAACTCGGCAGGAAGAGACTCAAAACTTAAATCCGAGCCAGGCCGATAGGTAACAACACAATGGGCAAACTTAAAAATTGATTGCCAACGAGACCAACGGTGTAAACCTAAAAAGGCATCCATACCGATAATTAAACACAAACCACTCTCAGGATAATCTTCATGCAGACTTTGCAACGTATCGACCATATACGAAACACCTTGCCGATTAAATTCGCGTTCATCAATAATACAGTCTTCGTAACCCTCGATAGCCGCCGCCAACATTGTTAAACGTTGCTCAACCGTTGCTATGGGAGTATCACGATGGGCAGGAATTGAGCATGGAATAAAACGCAGTTGCTCTAACGACAAAGCATCCTTAACATCTAATGCGGGTTTAATATGTCCAAGATGAACCGGGTCAAAAGTGCCGCCGAAGATACCTATCATTTTCGGATATGGCCATCACCAAATACAATATACTTTTGAGATGTTAAGCCTTCAATACCGACCGGCCCACGCACATGAATTTTATCGGTGCTAATACCTATCTCGGCACCTAAACCATATTCAAAGCCATCAGCAAAACGTGTTGAAGCGTTAACCATCACCGAACTGGAATCGACTTCGGCAAGGAAGCGTCTTGCTACAGACAGATCTTCCGTAATAATAGACTCGGTATGCCCTGAACTGTGCCGATAACAATGCTCAATGGCTTCACCAACGCCATCAACAATTCGAATAGACAGAATAGGTGCCAGATATTCTTCATCCCAATCGGCATCAGTTGCTGCAATGGCATTGGATAAAATTTTCTGCGTTCTGGCACAGCCTCTTAATTCTACGCCTTCGTCTGTATACATTTTGCCAAGTTTGGGTAACACCGTTTCGGCAATGCTAGTATCTACCAGTAAAGTTTCCATCGTGTTACAGGTACCATAACGTTGTGTTTTGGAATTAAATGCAACCGCAATTGCTTTATCAACATCGGCTTTAGCATCAATATAAACATGACAAACACCGTGCAGGTGTTTAATAACAGGCACAGTCGCTTCTCGACTCACCCGCTCAATTAAACCTTTGCCACCACGGGGCACGATAACATCAACATATTTTGGCATGGTAATAAGTTGCCCAACTGCTTCGCGATCCGTTGTTTCAATTACCTGGATGCAGTCAACCGATAAACCGGCTTGCTTTAAACCTGCCTGAATACATTTAGCAATGGCCTGATTCGAGTGCGCCGCTTCAGAACCACCACGCAAAATGGCGGCATTGCCTGATTTTAAGCAAAGTGCTGCTGCATCCGCAGTTACGTTTGGACGCGATTCGTAAATAATACCTATAACGCCCAGCGGTACCCGCATTTTACCCACTTGAATACCTGACTCGCGGTAGCTTAAATCAGTAATTTCACCGATAGGATCGGCCAGGGCCACGATTTGCCGAATCCCATCGGCCATGCCCGTAATGCGTTCCGGGTTAAGCGCCAAACGATCCAGTAGCGCTTCATCCAGGCCATTGGCTTTGCCTGCCACTAAGTCTTTTTCATTTGCTTCTAATAAGGCAGCCTGTTGCGACTCAATCGCCTCGGCGATCGCTAATAAGGCCTTGTTTTTACTGCCACTATCGGTTCCTGCCAACTGACGGGAAGCCGCACGAGCCTGTTCACCAAGCTGTTGCATATATGTTTGAATGTTCACTTTCGCATCCATAATAGAAAACCTGCGTACGTTAAATTTAAGAGTCCATCAGAAAATTGCCCAGGCGCCACAATAATAATTGGGACTGGAAATACTATCTAAAGCGACTGCCTAGGAATATTGAGAATAAGCCACTGGTTTAGGCTTTTGGGCAGACATTAAAGGCGAGCCAGCAATCTTCAATACTAATTGTACCAATTCATGCCAGATATTTCCTGCTTTAAGGCCTTTATTCATCTTATCCAGCTCACTTATTTGCCAGAGGAATAATTGCCACTGGCGCGCAGAAAACCGCTCAAGCGCCAACTTAACGTACGATTGATGCTGATACCAGACACGATGGGAGCGAAAAACTTGATCCATCGACTGATTATTCAAATCCACCGCTATCGCGGCCAGGGAACGCATTTCACGTGCCAAAGCCCAGACAATAATGACTGAAGCCACGCCTTCGGCACGTAAACCTTCAACAATCTTAACCGACTGGCGTGCATCACCGGCCAAACAGGCATCTACAAGTTGAAAAACATTATAGCGCGAACTGTCTGCGACTAATTCTCGCACCGCTTCTGAATCAACTTCGCCTTCACCATTAAGCAGGAAAAGTTTTTCGAGTTCCTGTGCTGCCGCCAACATGTTACCTTCAAAACGATCCGCTAAAAGTAGTAAAGCATCCGGCGTTGCCTGCATCGACATGCCCGCCATACGCTGGGTAATCCAGTGGGGTAATTGAGCTTTCTCGATTGGCCATACCTGAATACACCCCCCTTTAGCATCAATTGCTTTATACCATTTGGAATTCTTCTGTTGTTTTTCAAGTTTGCCGCTAACAATAAGTAACATCACATCATCAGGACATTGTTCTAAAAAAGCAACCAACGCCTTACTGCCCTGGTCACCCGGTTTGGTATTCGGTATTCGTAATTCCAGCAAACGTTTGTCGCCAAACAGTGACATGCTTTGACTTTCTGTCAACAATAAGCCCCAATCAAATTTATCATCCACATCAAGCACAACACGTTCGGAAAAACCGTGTTCATTCGCCGCCGCTCTCAGCACTTTTAATGCCTGTTCTTTTTGCAACGGCTCATCACCAGAAAGATAATAAATATTTTTAAAATTCTGTTGCAGGCTAGCTTGTAGCTGTTGAATTTTAATATTCATAATAATTAAGGCTGCGGTTTTTCTTTATCTAGTACTTTAATATTCTTACCCGTGCTGGCACCTGTAGTATTATTTTTGGAAGGATTAAGAACAAGTATCTTACGAAGCTTAATACCAACACGCCGCATATCCTGTCGTACCGCAAAAGAAATCATTTGTGATTTTATGTTTGCTTCTTCATCGCTCTTTGCAATCGCATTATTAGGGTCATAGGTATAAACACGATTTAAATTTATCTCTCGCTCAACAACCAGTAATTTCCCTTTAGCATCAAGTACACGCATTGCAAAATCATAGCTGAGACCATATTCACTTACTCTGCCCGCTGAATCAACCGCTCGAACCTGTCTGATAAATCTATTTTCTACAACCACAAAATGTATCGTGTCAATATCGGCTTCGCTTAATACCTTTGCACCAGATGAAGTGATTTGCTGTTTTATTGCCAACCCCACTTGACTAAACTCTGCAACACCATCGACTACAGCAAATTTAACCGTGTCAGGCAATTCACTTGCGCCACGTAATCGCCAACCACAGCTTTGTAATAAACTAGCCAAAAGGAAAATAATAATTAAGACAGAATATTTATTTTTCATTTTATCTTCTCTGTGTGCGAACATACATTATTAACAACCCGGTTTACTTTACTGTTTATTTAACAACAATGTTCACTAGCCGCTTAGGCACTACAATCACCTTAACAACACTTTTATCTTCAATAAACCGTTTTACATTATCATCATCAAAAGCGATTTTTTCAACTTCGTCTTTAGAGGCTTCACTGGCCACCATAATTTTGGCACGTAGTTTGCCGTTTACCTGAACGATTAACTGTATTTCATCCTGTACCAATGCATCAGTATCATACTGAGGCCAGGCATGGTTAACAATATGTTCGTCGTGTCCTAATGCTTGCCAGAGTTCATGGGTAATATGTGGAATAATGGGCGACATAACAAGCACGATCAATTCCAGGCTTTCCTGCATTATCGCCAGGCCTTGTTCGCTGCTATCTTCAAATTTGGTTAAGCTGTTCATTAACTCCATAACGGCAGCTATGGCAGTATTAAAAGTGTAACGACGACCAATATCATCGGTCACTTTAGCAACGGTCTTATGCACTTTCATTCTTAATTCACGCTGTTCACTTGAAAGCGTAGCAATATTCAAAGCAACTAAATTTGACGATTCAATATTGCGATTATGCTTAACAACAATATTCCAGACTCGCTTAATAAAACGGTAGGCACCATCAACGCCCGCATCGGACCACTCCAGTGATTGCTCAGGCGGTGCGGCAAACATCATAAATAAGCGTGCGGTATCGGCACCGTATTTTTCAATAAGGGCTTGCGGGTCAACCGTATTGCCTTTTGATTTCGACATTTTACTGCCATCTTTTAAAACCATACCCTGAGTTAAAAGATTTTTAAAGGGCTCATCATGAGTGACCAAACCGGCATCGCGCATCAGCTTGTTAAAGAAACGCGCATACAATAAATGTAAAATCGCATGTTCAATACCACCGACATATTGATCCACCGGCAACCAGTAGTTTGCACGTTCATCAACCATCGCATTATCGGAATCGGCAGAACAATAACGAGCGTAATACCAGGATGATTCCATAAAGGTATCGAAGGTATCGGTTTCTCTTATTGCCTTGCCATGACACTTAGGGCAGGTTGTTTCATAAAATTCGGGCATTTTTTTAATTGGTGAGCCGACACCTTCAAATTTAACGTCCTCCGGTAAAACCACCGGTAGATCTTCATCCGGCACCGGCACGGCACCGCAGCTATCACAATTAATGATAGGAATAGGCGCACCCCAGTAACGTTGTCGCGACACACCCCAGTCGCGTAAACGATACGTTGTACGTGTCTGTCCCTGCTGGTTTGACTTTAAATATTCAGCAATTTTATAAAATGCATCTTTTGAACTTAAGCCATTAAAGTCAGCAGAATTAATCAGTATGCCTTTTGCAGTAAAAGCGGCTTTGCTTAAATCAATATTGGAATCTTCAGCGTTACTGTTATCGGTAATAACCTGTTGCAGTGGTAAACCGTATTTTTCAGCAAACTCCCAGTCACGTTGGTCGTGTGCCGGCACCGACATAACCGCGCCTTCGCCATAGCCCATCAACACAAAGTTAGCAATAAATACCGGTACTAATTTACCCGTAATTGGGTGAACTGCTTTAAAGCCAGTGTCGATACCTAATTTTTCCTGTGTTTCAACGGCCGCTTCAGCGGTACCGGTTGCAATACACTGCTTAACAAAGGCAGCGACATTACTGTACTGCTCTGCAGATTCTTTTGCCAAGCCGTGTTCGGCCGCTACCGCTAAATAAGTGACCCCCATTAAGGTATCGGGGCGGGTGGTAAATACTTTTATGCTTTTGTCCTGGCCACTAATTTTAAAACTGATCTCGACGCCTTCAGAACGACCAATCCAGTTCTTCTGCATGGTACGAACCTGTTCCGGCCAGCCACTGAGTGAGTCTAACTCGGTTAATAATTCTTCTGCATAATCAGTGATCTTAAAAAACCATTGTGGAATTTCCTTGCGTTCAACATCGGTATCACACCGCCAGCATTTACCATCGATAACCTGCTCGTTTGCTAAAACAGTCACATCATTAGGGCACCAGTTAACCGCAGCGGTTTTTTTATAAACCAGACCTTTTTCGTAGAGCCGGGTAAACAACCATTGTTCCCAACGATAATAGTCTGCATTACAGGTAGCTAACTCGCGCCCCCAGTCATAGCCCAAACCGAGTTGCTTGAGCTGTTTACGCATATAGTCGATATTTTCACGTGTCCATTTTGCCGGCGGCACATTATTTTTATGTGCGGCATTTTCTGCCGGCAGCCCAAAGGCATCCCAGCCCATGGGTTGTAAAACATTTTTCCCCTGCATGCGTTGATAACGACTGATCACATCACCAATGGTGTAGTTTCGAACATGTCCCATATGCAAACGTCCGCTGGGATAGGGAAACATGGAGAGGCAATAGAATTTTTCTTTGCTGTTATCTTCAACGGCTTTAAACGTCTGGTTTGTTTCCCAGAACTGCTGAGCTGACTGTTCAATAATCTGGTGCTGATATTCTTCGCTGATATTTTTTGACGACATTGAATGACTTAACCTGTAGCGCTAATAATTAATAAAACTGAAAATATAAATCAGAGGGTAATCTAAATGCATTTTACGCATTATCGGAATGCGCGTCAGTTATTTTTGGCTTTATTCGAGTAAATAAGCAGGCCAAATAACAATAAAAAGCTGAAGCCGATAACCGGCCAGTTCCCCAGGCGGACATAAGGCGTTGCACCGGTTCGGGGTTGAACGGTATGAGTCAACACCGTCGCTTTAAATTGTGGCGCTTGAGCAACAATACGACCTTTATGATCGACAAAGGCGGTTATTCCATTGGTGGTTGCACGCACAAGCATGCGACCCGTTTCGATACTGCGCATTTGAGCTATTTGCAGGTGCTGATGCGGTGCAAGAGAATTACCATACCAGGCATTGTTACTACCATTCATTAACAAGGTCGCTTCGGGTAATTGCCGAATCAGCTCTTCACCAAATGAGTCTTCGTAACAAATAGAGGTTGCCAGCGGTTCGCCACGCATTGTTAATAGCGGCTGATCCGGTTGGCCAGGACTAAAGCCCGACATGGGTAAGTTAAAAAAACTAACTAGGCCTCTAAGCCATTCTGCAAGCGGAATATATTCACCAAAGGGTACTAAATGTACCTTATGAAATACCCCTGTGTAAGTATAATTATTTTTATCATCTGCCGAAAAACTCATCATGCTCGAATAATATTTTTCAAAGTCTTCGTCCATTACCGGCAGGCCAACAATTAAATCAGTATCCGTTGCCTTAGCTTCTGCGGCCAATGGCAACAGGTATTGGGTATCGAGTTGATGATAAAAAATAGTCAGCGCATTTTCAGGCCATAAAATAACATCACTGTCCCAATGCTTTCTGGTTAATTGCGCATAGGTCTCCAGACGTAAATTGATTTTATCAGCATCCCACTTTGTTATCTGTTCTGCATTGCCCTGAACAAGGCTAACCGTAAA
The DNA here is from genome assembly GCA_964504295.1 of uncultured Thioalkalispiraceae bacterium. Taxonomy (GTDB): domain Bacteria; phylum Pseudomonadota; class Gammaproteobacteria; order UBA6429; family Thiohalophilaceae; genus SZUA-37. The sequence continues at coordinate 5,805 of CAZDEC010000005.1, read as the reverse complement.
AACATTATCTTTGGCTTTCGTCCATGGTATTGCTGATAATGCAAAGCCCACGACCAAAACGGCAGCAATAAAAAAAGATACCTTTATGGTTATTGTTCTGCGCTGACAATTCAACGCAAACAAGCTCACGGCGGCTATTGCAATCGTGCTGAAAGACACTCCGTAAACACCTAGAACCGTGGCATACCCTGATAAAGGTGGAAATGGAAAAGCATAACCTATATGTAACCAGGGCATACCCGTTAAGAACCAACCACGCAGCCATTCAAACAATAACCATAAAACAGGAAAGAGAATTAAAATTTGTAGCGACACCAAAATTTTAAATTTAACAATAAGTCTCGCGCCCAGCCAACCTTGAATAGCAATAAACAACGCTAAATAAGCGGCAAACAATGCCGTCATGATAACGGCCAACCACGCTGCCGTTGCACCATAAACATGAATGGCGATATAAACCCAAGAAAGCCCAAAGGAGAAGAAACCAAAACCAAAAGCAAAGCCTATTCTAAAAGCTATTTTGGGTGTTTTATTCAACCATAAAATAAATAAAATAACAGGCGAGATAAAAATAAAAGGGATCGCATGAACCGGCGCAAAGGAAAGCGGCAAAGCCAAGCCAGCCACCAGGGCAATTACATACTGCTTTGCGTATGATAGAGTATTTAATTTTTTAATTGCTACAGAAACTTCCATTGTACATTTTACTTTGTGTTTTATTATTTTAAAAAATTACACTGCTGCCCCGTTAACTTTATCTAATGTTGTTGAAATGCGATGCAGTGTCTACGTTTATGATAATACTATCGCCGCCGGACATGGAATTATATATTTCTTTCAAGGGTTAACTAAGCAGCAATGAAATAATTTATTCTTCAGCTGTTAGCTTATCATTTTCTTTCGATTTATTTTGCTGCGATGATTCGCCATCGGTCGTGCGTTTTATCTCAAGCAAATGGATACGCCGACTGCTAGCGCGTAACACTTTAAAATTGAAACCAAATTGACTAACACTCTCACCACGCTTGGGCATATGGCCAAGTGCATTAATAACAATACCGCCAATGGTGTCAACATTATCACTTACAATATTACTTGAGAAGTGCTCATTGAAATCATCAATAGGTGTTATGGATTTAACGATACTGGTACCATTAGTATGGTCATGAATATAGGCATCTTCTTCAATATCGTGCTCGTCTTCTATTTCGCCCACGATTTGCTCTAATACATCTTCTATCGTTACCATACCGGCGATGCCACCATATTCATCAACAACAATTGCCATATGATTTCGATTTGCTCGAAATTCATCAAGTAAAACATTTAAACGTTTACTTTCCGGAATAAATACTGCGGGGCGCAAAATTTCACGCATATTAAAATGGCTGTTTTCATCTGCGTTAATTTGTGTGAGTAAATCTTTTGCTAACAAAATACCCACAACTTCATCTTTACTTTCTGCTATTACCGGAAAGCGTGAATGAGCCGATTCAATTACCGTGGGTAATATTGATTTTAAATCTGAATCACGTTCAACCACGACCAGCTGCGAGCGAGGAATCATAATATCACGCACTTGCATTTCTGCAACTTGCATAACACCTTCAATCATTACTAGAGAGTATTGATCGATTAGATCGTTTTTATTAGCTTCCTGTAGAACTTCAAGAAGCTGCTCCTGATTTTTCACATCATTCTGAAAAAAATTCGTAAGCTGCTCAAACCAGCCCCGCTGATTTGTTTCCACATTTGATTCCGTTACACTCTTCTCTGAGTCATTCATAGTGATGATTCCATATAAGGATTTTGATAACCAAGTTGGTCAAGTATTTTTATTTCCAACGACTCCATTATTTGCGCATCGCGGCTATTAATATGGTCATAGCCTAGCAAGTGCAATACACCATGCACCACCATATGTGCCCAATGCTGTTGAAATGTTTTGTTTTGCTGTTGTGATTCCAGTTCGATAACCGGCGCACAGATAACAATGTCGCCTAAAATATTTGTTTGTTGATGTTGTTTAAAAATATCCGGAGTATCGAACGGAAAAGATAAAACGTTGGTTGGATAGTCTTGTTGGCGGTATTCGGCATTTAATAACTGACTTTCAGTTTTCTCGACTATCACTATTGCCAGTTCAATACTGCAGTTTTCCAAAAGATCCGTCTTGTTAAGAAATTGAATGGTTTGTTTAACCCAGCGAACAAGCTCAGTATTACCCGGTACGGTAACATCAGCATAATGACACTCGATATCAACGTAGCATGCGCATACCGGCGGAGGTTCTAATGATGAAAGACTATTGCTCATTTTTATTTGCTGTATTATTTTGAGATAAGCTTGAAGACTCTATTTTTAACTGTTCTGCATTTTCATATTCGCTGTCTTCTCGATCCTGGTAAGCCGTTACTATTGTTTGCACCAATGGATGTCGCACAACATCTTTGGCTTTAAAAAAAGTAAAGCTGATTTCATTTACCTCACTTAAAACATCGATAACCTGTCGCAAACCCGACATTTGTCCTCGCGGTAAATCAACCTGCGTGACGTCACCGGTTACGATTACTTTCGAACCAAAACCAATTCGGGTTAAAAACATTTTCATTTGTTCAACCGTGGTATTTTGTGCTTCATCGAGAATGATAAAAGAATCATTTAGAGAGCGGCCACGCATATAAGCTAATGGGGCAACTTCAATCACGTTACGTTCGATTAGTTTTGCAACATAATCAAAACCCAGCATTTCATACAGGGCATCATAAAGAGGACGTAAATACGGGTCAATTTTTTGTGATAAATCGCCTGGCAAAAAACCCAGACGTTCGCCACTTTCAACCGCCGGACGAGTTAAAATAATACGGTCAACCTGTTCCTGCTGTAGGGCTGCTACCGCACTGGCAACCGCTAAATAAGTTTTACCGGTGCCGGCCGGGCCAACACCAAAATTGATATCATGATGTTGTATACGTGATAAATAAGCTTTTTGATTGGGGCCTCGACCACGAATATTACCGTGTTGGGTTTTAATCGCGATATCATCAATCACTTCTTCAGGGATATTGGTATAAGCCTCAACACCCGACTGTTGCAATAAAACATTTATAGCACTCGGATCCAGCTCAACTTTACTGGTTTCATTATAAAGCTCGCGTAACAACTCGGCCGTTGCCTGAATCGAATCAGCCTCACCTATCACTTTAAAATTATTGCCACGGTTATTAATTTCAACCCCAAGACGTTGTTCGATTTGGCGTAGATGCTCATCAAACTGGCCACACAGGTTGGCCAACCGACGGTTATCCGCTGGTTCTAAAATAATATTACTGGAGTGGGTAGAGGTATTCAATTCAGTCTATAAAAATTTTTAAGATTGGCGTTAAGCGGCCACTAAAGATTGGGATCAAGGGAAATAAGTTCGCCTTGCAAAGAATTTGGTTGTGCTTGAATAATTTTCACGTTTACAAATGACCCGATGATGTTCGTATTTCCTGTAAAGTTTACCACACGATTGTTCTCTGTGCGGCCTGTAAGCTGAGAAATTTCCGTTTCTACTGCCTTTTTAGTGCTTGCATCAAAGTCCACCGCCACCGATGTTTCGCTCGCGCTCAATACTAAATCGCGCTGTTTTTTCTGCCTGGGCGATATTCCGGTCACTAATATACGTTGTGTCGAGCCCACCATTTTGCGACTAATATCCGCCGACTGCTGGCTTAGGCGCTGCTGCAATAAGGCAAGTCTTTGTTTTTTAAGCTCTAAAGGAACATCATCCTCCAAATCGGCGGCGGGTGTGCCAGGGCGCTGGCTATACACAAAGCTATAGGAATGATCGAAATTAATTTCCGCAATAAAATCCATTGTCTCTTTAAAGTCCTGCTCGGTTTCGCCGGGGTAACCAATAATAAAATCTGATGACATGCTGATATCGGGACGAATGGCTCGAATACGGTGAATAATGTCACGGTAATCGTCCACCGTATGGCGTCTTTTCATCGATTGCAGCACCGCATTGGAGCCAGTTTGTATCGGCAAATGCAAATGGCTGACTAACTTTGGCACTTCGGCATAACACTGAATAAGGCTGTCATTCATTTCCAGTGGATGTGAGGTGCTATAGCGAATACGTTCAATGCTGTCGATGGCGGCAATATAATGAATTAACAAAGCCAGGTCTGCGATATCGCCATCATGCATTTCGCCGCGATAGGCATTTACATTTTGACCTAACAGGGTCACTTCTTTTACGCCGCGTTCAGCGAGCTTGGCAACTTCGGCAATAACATCATCAAATGGCCGACTGAATTCTTCACCGCGAGTATACGGCACCACGCAAAAAGTACAGTATTTGCTGCAACCTTCCATAATTGAAACATAGGCGGTGGCGCCCTCTACGCGTGGCTCGGGCATATGGTCAAATTTTTCAATTTCCGGGAAGCTAATATCAATTTGAGATTTTTTTTGTTTAACCGCCTGCTCAAACAGTTGCGGTAAACGGTGCAGGGTTTGCGGGCCAAAAATAAGGTCCACATAATTAGCGCGTTTTAGAATGGCTGCACCTTCCTGGCTGGCAACACAACCGCCTACGCCAATAATAATATCCGGCTGCTTTGCTTTTAATTTGCGCCAGCGACCCAGCTGCGAAAAAACCTTTTCCTGGGCTTTTTCTCGCACTGAGCAGGTGTTTAACAATAATACATCGGCTGCTGCTTCATCCTGGGTAAATTCGAGGCCATGCGAGGCATTCAGAATATCCGCCATTTTACTGGAGTCATATTCATTCATCGCACAACCAAATGTTTTAATAAAAACTTTCTTACTCATGGTTTTCTATATTGCAAATTCTGCTGCAAAAGCCGTTACCGAGCCAATGACTCAGGGCGAGCTAAGGTAGCATTAAGTGCATTAATATTCCAGTTAAATAGCCATTAAAGCCTGTAAAACTAGGGTCTGTTGATCTTTCACATAGGCAACCAAATCATACAGCAAGCTAAAGCCACTGTGCTTGCATAATTTCTCAACAATTTGTCATACCGAGTCGCAATTGCTCGGTATTGCTTCAATCGTGCAAACGCATTTTCGACTAAATGACGGTATTTATATAAACACCAATCAATATCCGCATTGCCAACCTTGGAATTTCGTTTTCGAGGTATAACGGGCTGTGAATTTCTATCACGAATTTGTTCTCTAATAGCTTCGCTATCATATCCTTTGTCAGCAATGACATAATCTGATATCGGTAGTTTATCAATGAGCTCGGGGGCCGCTTTGCTATCGTGTATTTCTCCACCGGTAATATCAAATTCAATCGGTAATCCATAACTATCCACTGCCAAATGAATTTTTGTGGTGTTCCCCCCCCGACTTTTTCCAATTCCTTCATTAAACGCTGTGGTCGCACCCGCACTATGCTGATGTGCCTTAATAATACTGCCATCAATGAAGACCCATTCCATATCGGGCTCGGCCTTTAAGTTTTTGAATAATCTCATTAAAATGCCTTTTTTTGACCACAAGTTGAAGCGGCGATATATCGCACTCCAGTGCCTGAATTCTTTAGGTACATCTCGCCAAGGGCAACCTGTGCGCATTCGAAACAAGATCCCTTCTAAAGTATTGCGGTGCGAAGGCTTGTTATAAGTGCGATCTTTTAGCATGATATGTCTTAGTTTCGACCAGTGTTGATCGGTTAACATTAGTCGGGGCATGGCAATCTCGTATGTTTTTTTGTGGTGAAAATAATTATACGAGATTGCTTTTTATTTTTTAATCATTTCTTTTTGAAAGATCAACACGCCCTAG
>CAZDEC010000004.1:0-77088 GCA_964504295.1 uncultured Thioalkalispiraceae bacterium | reverse complement strand
AGGCTTTCTATATTCAAAGCAGGGGCTTAAAGTTAACGGGACAGCAGTGATATTTCATATACTTCATCAGCAAAGCCCTGAGTTGAGGTGAAAAAAAAAGCCACATCGCTCTTTCCAAACACCTGTTATGTCTGTTAAGGCACCGAGCAGGCATAATCGAGCTTTGTTCCATCTACAATTATACTCATTGATATACCTTTTATTCTTATGCCAACACTATCACCAAAATAACTAAAACAAATACATTGTTAGGGTCAGTTATATTCGGAGCGGTGACAGTACGTTGTTAGATTTGTCAACAATGACAATGTTATTACACCACTAACACTTCCTGTATTATTGTTATTTGCTGCTGCTCCACCTCCGCCATAACCAATTATTGATACGGCTAGTAATATTATGCTAAATAACGTCATCTTAATTCTTCTTGATGTTTATATTATATTTCGAAACTATGACAATCTGCTGGGCATACCGACAGAAAAAGTGAATCACATAAACATTTAATAATGTTGAGATTACATAGTATTGCCAGGACTAACTTCAAATATTTCAACCCTGATTTCTAAATTTTTTCGTTATTTTTTTAGCTCAATCATCAATTAAATTGGTTTTAATAAAGAAATTTACGACCGCGCGAAACTAACACAACCATTATCTTATCTCGCCAACAATTTTAGAATCTCATTTAAGCTTAATAGCATGTATAACAAACAAGATATGAAATTAAATGTAGATTTTTTAAGCAAACTCCTTTTATATAATGTCACCAGCCTGTTAATATTGATTTAATATTCACCACTAACGATACATCAGACGGCAATAATGGAAAACTTAAAAACACTTGAAATAAATGTTACCGATCCCACTTACAGCGTTATCTGGCTACACGGCCTCGGCGCAGACGGCCACGATTTTGAACCCATTGTTGCTGAACTTAATTTTACCAACAAAAACAAAACACGCTTTATTTTTCCACACGCGCCTACCATGCCAGTCACCGTGAATGGTGGCATGGTTATGCCAGCCTGGTATGACATAGTGGCACCTCGGATTGATGCCGAACAGGACGAAAAAGGCATACGCCATTCTGCCATGCAAATTAATCAATTGATTGATGCAGAAATTAAGCGTGGCATACAAAGCCAGAACATTATACTTGCGGGGTTTTCACAAGGCGGTGCAATTACCTTGCATACAGGCCTAAGATACAAAAAACCATTGGCCGGTATAATGGCTTTATCAACCTATCTGCCTCTAGACACGTACATTAGCGACGAAGCCACTGAAGAAAATAAAGGTATTTCTATTTTTTATGCACATGGCATTCAGGATCCGGTTATACCCATTTCATTGGCCGAGATGTCAAAAAATTATTTAACAAAACTGGGTTATAAGATTGACTGGCACCGCTACCCAATGGAACACAGCGTTATTCCGCAGGAGATTGATGATATTAGTGCCTGGCTGGATAAAACTTTATGTTAACAGTTCAAACACCTTACTCAGATAAGACTCAATTTCTTTTTTGTATTTTAAGTAATGAAAGGTTTGCAGCTGTTTCATATCCATGTCGAGCAAACTTTTTGATAGATCTAAATCTGTAATGTAAATTGGATACTTCTCACCACTCTTACGTTTGCTCAGCACATGGCTTGCCACTTCATAATATATTTGCTCACCGTACTCTAGTGTTGAAAACTCGCGCTCCTGACAGTAAATTGTAAAAATATCTTTACCATCAATTTTATCACCAATCACCTGCAGGCTGACATATTTAGAGGGACGAACATAACGATTAATCGCATGTTGATCCAGATATGAGCCGTCATATTCTGAGTGCTGAATTTTATAAAACAACACCAACTCATCGATACCCTGGGTATCATCACGTGCATTTAAAAAATTCATCCGCGAATGTACCGAAGCCAAAAATTGTTGCCAATGTTTTACCAAACTATATACATCATAAAATTCACTTGTTTGATGAAACAAAGAGCCTTTTTCATCCAGAATGTAAATCGCTACCTGCTTTCCAGTTACTCTATAAAAACACTGCACCACACCGGGTTTATTAACACTGTAAATAATCGGCAGGTCTGAATCTTTATCGGCTTCTATATCAAAATCGGTTAAATGAAACGTTGTCTGCGGTGCAGATAAATGGGCTTTTAACTTATCCAGACTACCCGCTGCTTGAATTTTTAAATTATCATTTTCAATTTGCAACAAATAATATTCGTATTCAATACCTAATATATACTGCCTGGCAATATTGCTTGGCTGAGTATAAAAATAAGCCAACACCTGTTCGAAAACATTCTCAATTCGTAATGCAATGGAGGGCCCTCGATAAGATGAGTAACTGTGTGCATTAATACGCGGCGGACGCTGACCACGCGAAGGAGGTGCCCATTGAATATAATCACGCAGGCAATTCATTAACCCTTTGACACCAAAGTATCTAAACGTTAAAACTTCCTGCCAACTTGTTACTATCACCTGCTCAATACTAAGCGCCAAATTTTCCCACATGCCACCAAATCGCAATGCGTCGGTTCTGTTACTTGTGATCTGCTGGCCTTTTTTTGAATACTCCGAAAAAGGATCAATACCTAAGTTAATAAAAGTCCCCACCGCAGAAATAGAGGCTGGCCGACTAAAATCATAAAAGGAAGCATTTTGTAAATAATCGTCCGGGAATATTTTTTCCATGGTCTGAATAATTTGTAATATCTCTCGTTCAGACAAATCACTTTTGTCTGCATATAAAGCAATGATGGTTCGGTTGTTAAAAAGTTTATTAAAGAAACACCAGGTAATTAACTCCATTAAATCATAGCTGCGTTTTATCGGCGAGCGCATGACAATTTCTTTTTCGTCTACAATGCCACTGAATATCATCCAGGATTCAGTATTATCATCGCCAAAGAATTGATGTATTGATAAATGGCTTTCATATAAATCGTTGGTAATGCCCTGATGAATAATATCAACCTTGCCTGCCTTGCGTTCAAAAGCGGCGTACAGTTTTCGACCTAAAACATTTAAGTCCGATTGTTTGATTAAATTACTGTCTATACTTGACTCACGCGTAAAGTCAGATAAAAATTGATAACTACGGGTAAACTCTTCGATTAAAATCGCACGCTCCTCAATAACATGGTTTACGCTCCACTCGTCACGACTATCCAGTAATACCAGCTTGCCAATTAGCCAATTCCAACTTTGGATACGTTCACTTAATACTTCCACTCGCCAGTCTTTTTTATTGCTAGCTGATTTTTTTTCATCACTTAGTGCTATACCTACCTTAAAATAAAAACTTCGTCTAACCAGTTCGAGCCTGTCCAGATCATTCTGTTGTAATAAATACTCCTCAACCTTATCTAACATCATTAAATACGAGTCGAGTTTGTTAATATTAATATTGTCTTCATAAACAGCGCGCTTGTAACGCAACGCAATAAGTTCAATTGTAGGGTATTCCCAGGCATAAGCCTGCATCAGCAATATTTTTAAAATAGATTTGTAAGGTGAGTTAATACTTTTATATAGCAACCAAATAGTCGCACCATAAAATTCTTCAGCAGGAATTAAACTTAAACCACCAAAATCTATATGCTCATTGGAATGTAAAAAACGTTTACGTTGAAAACCATCAACTATCTCATCGTAGTCATTTTCTTTGTCGGGCGGAATAAGCCACCAGGCAGGGTAGCGACCTGCCAGCAACAAACTTGTTCGATAAAACTCTTCCAGTAATAAATAATGTAATGCACTGCCTGAGCTTTCTGAACTTAACTGGCCAATTTCACCGCGTTTGAATTTGACTGGGTCCACAAGATAAATATTGGCTTCGATACCAGCATCTCGTGCCCACTGCTCAATACCCTTTGCTTTTGTTTGTAACTCCTCAACCTGTTGGGGGTTTAAATTATTATCGTGACAAACCCATATATCAAAATCACTTTGCTTCGAGTAGGCAATACTGCCGCTGCTGCCCATTAGATAGATGGCTAAAATTTCAAATTGACGATATGCTTTTTTCTTTATTTCAAAATTTTTAAAATACTTCTTTAAGGTTATAACAGCATCAGATGCAATACTGTAATTGGGAATACCGGCAGGCGTATCCTTGCTGACATAACCGGGTAAAATTGGATGATTGATATGAAATAAAACTGGCAATATTTCGATAAATTGTCGCTGACTCTGACGCATATCCGCCAGACTGCGCAAAAGACGTTTGGCATTTAGACGCTCAAAACGCTGTTTTATTTCCTTGTACTCGCGCTCATCGTCAAGCTTCGGCGTTATTCGTTTACTTCGCATACCGATATATATCGGCCATAAAACCCTCGACTATAGTCAAATTTTTTACGCTTGATTCGCTAATTAACTGATATTATTATGTTAATTATTGTATTATTTTTAATTTTAACTTCAGGAAAATTAAATAAAGCCGATATATCGTTTTAGGACCTAAAACACGCCTTTTCAGGCTTAACAACGATACATATTAAAGACAGGATGCTGGGCAAATGCTAGACCAACTGGATAAAAACACACTTAAATATATCATCGATACCTCCCCCATTGGCTTATTTATAACCGATAGCAGCAATACCGTTAGCTGGTTTAATCCGACCCTTGGCCACTTGTTAGGTGAATACCAGAATAATTTTATGGGACAAACCGAACAGGGCATTGCAGAGGATTTAAAAGCGCTGTTTTCTGAACAGGGCATTGTTCGCATTGAACACACCGATAACAAGCAAGCCAATAAACATTTTATTTGCACCAAACAACCTCTAGAAAATGGGCTGTTTATCCACTTTGTGCACGACGCCAGCAGCATGCAACAGCTGTATCAGGAACGAGACGAGTTAAAGAATATTATTGATGAAATGAAATCGATTGATACCCTCACTGGTATGCCAAACAACCAGGCGATACTCAACGCGCTCGAACCCCAGGTTTCACGCAGCCGCCGCTATGGCAATGTGTTGTCAGTTATCATCGTGCAAATTACAAACCTGGCCGAACTTGAAAAAAACATAGGTGAAATACAGGTATGTGAACTTATTGTTGCCTGCTCACATATGTTAAATGACCAGGTACGTTGGGCTGATATGATTGGCCATATTGCAGACCATGAATTTTTACTTATCCTGCCGGAAACATCAGAGCAAGATACCCATAAACTAAAAGACATTTTAAATAGCCGCTTTGCCGCCATTCAGGTGGGTGATATGGCCGATAAAAATCTGAATCTTGAAATAGATTTTGGTATTTGCCAATGGCAAAAAGGTATGGATGTGCCATTGTTTATTCAGTCGGCACGAGAAAACCTGGCAGCACCCGCAAAAGAAAAAGCAACCGCCTAACTTTATAAATAAAAGCATTGATGTGAGGCTAACTAACGGAGTAGCAGTAAAATAAAGAATAACCTTACTGAATTCGTTTACGCAGCACCTTGACGGCTAACTTAACTTGCTTCGGTGCGGTACCACCAAGGTGGTCACGCGCCGCAACCGAACCTTCGACGGTTAACACATCAAAAACATCATCGTTAATCGCGTCACTAAAAGATTTTAACTCGGCCAGTTTTAATTCTGACAAGTCCTTACCTTGTTCAACGCCCATGCGCACGGCTTTTCCAACCACTTCGTGTGCATCTCTGAATGGCACACCGTTACGCACCAGGTAATCGGCTAAATCGGTTGCGGTTGAAAAACCTTTGCTCGCGGCTGTATACATTGCTTCTTTATTAACATTAATATGCGGCAACATATCGGCATAAATCTTTAAGCTACCTTTTAAGTTATCAATGGTATCAAATAAGGGTTCTTTGTCTTCCTGGTTATCTTTGTTATAGGCCAACGGCTGACTTTTCATCAGGGTTAGCATATTCATTAAGTGGCCATAGATTCGCCCGGTTTTGCCGCGCACTAACTCAGGCACGTCGGGGTTTTTCTTTTGCGGCATAATGCTAGAGCCCGTACAAAAGCTGTCAGACAATTCTATAAAATTAACCAGCGACGAACTCCATAAAACCAGCTCTTCAGCAATGCGTGACATATGCATCATGGTTATCGACGCGGCTGAAATAAATTCGATAACAAAGTCACGGTCACTCACCGCATCGAGTGAATTTGCACAGGGTTTTTCAAAACCTAATTTTTTGGCCGTAAAATTTCTATCAATCGGGTAGGTTGTACCCGCCAGTGCAGCCGCACCGAGAGGCATAATGTTAACGCGTTTTCGACAATCCGTGAGACGTTCAGCATCGCGCACAAACATTTCTGCCCAGGCTAGAATATGATGGCCAAAGGTAACCGGCTGGGCAATTTGCAAATGAGTGAAGCCGGGCATAATGGTATCGGCTTCGGCCTCTGCCTTGTCTAACATACCGTTTAAAAGACGCTTAATTTCTGCGCTAATTAAATCGATCTCTTCTCTAAGATATAAACGCACATCAGTAGCAACCTGATCGTTTCGCGATCGTCCGGTATGTAATTTTTTGCCCACCTCACCAATTTTACGGGTTAAAGCCGACTCGATATTCATATGAACATCTTCCAATGTCACCGACCAGTTAAAATTTCCTTCGCTAATTTCAGACTCAATAGCCTTTAAACCATCGATGATTTGTGTTGCTTCGTTATCACTGAGTACCGCCACATGCGCCAGCATTTGCGCATGCGCAATGGAACCCTGAATATCCTGTCGATACATGCGTTGGTCAAAAGCCACCGATGCGGTAAAAGCTTCTACAAAGGCATCCGTCGGTTCGGTGAATCGACCCGCCCAGGGTTTTTCAGTTTTGGAATTGTCGCTCATTGTTTGTGCCTTACATGTCAGTTAGCAGGATTATATCATGAAATTTTGTGGATCATTATAGATTCCCGCACCGAGTCAACGCCCATCAATGGCGACAGTAGCTAACCGGATAGGGCAATACTTGACACGATACAAGACGAATCGCTATTTGTTTAGTACACTTTAGGCAATGTTAAATTTCAAACAACGCTTTATACGCCACAATGACCAGTCTGTTTTTTTACCGGATCTTTGCACTATCCGCTCCGTGTTTGTTGTAATTCTTCTGGCGCAGTTATTTTCTTTTATTCTCAGCATAAACCCCAATCGCAGTATGTCGATTAACTGGTTGCAACTTAGTCTCGTTTCTTTGTTTATTCAATGGTGTGCGCTCACCAGCTGTGCGCTATTATGTGCGCTGCGCAAAACACTTGGCCGTTTCAGTGATGGCTTCGCCGGTTTTTTAAGTTATCTGATTATACTTTCTATTATCTATATCATTAGCGAACTCACCTACCTTGCACTAGCCGTGCCGGCCTGGGAATATATCAACCACACCCGAACCAGCTTTTTAACGCATAATTTATTTATTGGTGCACTGATCAGTGGCCCGGTGTTGCGTTATTTTTATATTCAACATCAATGGAAACTTAAGGTAACAGCTGAGTCTAAAGCACGTTTTGCAGCATTGCAGGCGCGCATTCATCCGCATTTTTTGTTTAATAGCCTTAATACCATCGCCAGCTTAACCCGTACAAAACCGGAACAGGCAGAAAAGGCAGTCGAAAATTTGTCAGATCTTTTTCGCATTAGTCTGCGCGATAATGAAAAACCTCATACCATTAAAGAAGAATGTCATTTATGCCAACGTTATATTGAAATTGAAACTCTGCGCCTCGGCGACCGCTTAAGCATGCAATGGGACATAAGCACATTACCAGATGATGCACTGCTTCCGCCGCTCACCTTACAGCCACTACTGGAAAATGCTATCTATCATGGTATTGAACCACTTGCCGAAGGTGGTTGTATCACGGTAAAAGGTAGATTGATTAAAAGCAATCTACTACAAAAACAGATTTCAATAAGCATACACAATCCCGTTGCTGCTAATAAAAACCAGCACGGCAACCAAATGGCACTGGACAATATTAGCCAACGACTACAAAGTTTTTATAACAACAAGGCACTACTAACAACCGAAAACAAAAATGACCACTTTACAGTGAACCTAAGCTTCCCCTATATTAACCGCTATGAAGATCCTGATCGCAGATGATGAACCCCTCGCTCGTGAACGCCTAAAAAGCCTTTGCGATGAACTGGACGGCTTTACGGTTGTTGCCGAGGCACAGCATGGCAAACAGGTTCTGGAACTTATTCCTCAATCGCAGCCTGATATTATTTTACTCGACATACGTATGCCCGGCATGGACGGCATTGAAGCCGCACAGCATATTTCAAAATTTGAAACACCACCAGCTATTATTTTTACCACCGCCTATGACCAATACGCTCTCGATGCTTTTGACAACCACGCTGTTGGCTACCTGCTTAAGCCCATTAAAAAAGAAAAACTCGCCGACAGTTTAAAGGCCGCAAGTAAGATAAGCCGGGCACAATTACAATCGATACAGCAGGAAAGCCCGAAAAAAAATCAACCTGAATATATTAGCGCAAGGGTAAAAGGTAATATTCAGCTTATCCCACTAAATTGCATTCGCTACTTTCAGGCCGATCATAAATATGTCACGGTTGGCTTTTTTGAAAATAATAAACAGGCAGAAGTACTTATCGAAGATTCACTAAAGTCACTCGAACAAAGCCTGTACAGCCACTTTATTCGTATTCACAGAAACGCATTGATAGCGGAATGTTATATAAGCGGTTTAGATAAAGATAAAGAGGGGACGTTCTGGTTATGTCTGCATGACATGGCGCACAAACTCGAAGTTAGTCGACGCCATGTTGCAGAATTACGAAAAATTATAAAAGACAAAGCCTTATAACGAATTCGGCACGGCAACACCGACTTCAAGATTTTCAAACCAGTCGAGAAAACGTTTTACATTTTCACCTTTAAAAATTCGACCATGTTGCGGCGCCATATATTCTATATCTAACTGTCGAACACGTCGTACCCAGTCATTTTTAGCACGGTTCGACGGCATCCAACGTTTATGAAACATTTCCATTTTGGGGATATGCTCATCAAAATCTTCAACAAAAAGGGGTGACTCGCTGGCTTCTAAGGCCGCGCCCACGTCGCCACTCATTAAAATTTTTGCCTTGGCATCATACACATGGAAATTACCCGAGGAATGTAAATAATGTGCAGGAATAAAACGTAGTTCAACACTGCCGAGGCTAAGCGAATTACCTTCATCCGGAATACCGGCATATTGAATATTATTCATACCGAAGTGACGCAAAAAACCTTCCCATATCCACGGTGAATGTAATTTGGCATGCGGCAATGCCTGGTCCCATAACCCTAGCGAAGAAATAATATCCGGATCCTGATGCGAAGCAAAAATATCCGTCACCTCGTCCACCTTGGCATAGTGTAAAATTGCACCCAGCATCGGTGCAAAAACTTCAATGCCACCTGGGTCCATTATTAACGACCGATTACCCGCCACAATCATATACTGGTTGGTATCGATAATACTTTCTGGCTTGCCTGGGTCACGGCCAAACATTATCCACTGGTGACCCTTGTCATAAATTTTTGTTGCTAGCATGATTCCTCCCTGAAGATTATTTAACGCCCTGATGTGTCAGCATATCGACGTGATTTAAGTGTTCATAACTATTCGCTAAACGTTGTTTAATATGAATGGCCGCCTTATCGAGGTCGTAGGCAACAACGCTTAATTTATCCCGGTATTCCGATGTATTGGACGTAACTATCCGCGAAACAGAAGCAATCGCTCGAGCCGCTAACATACATTGGTCCATTGCTTCGAGTAACAAGGTCAGCTGATTCATGCTGTGGCGGAACTCCGACATTGACGCTTGCATCCTGTCTTCAACCCGCCTCATTGCAGCAGACAAAGAACGTATATATTTTGCATCGCTGTTTTTCCTAAATACAGACTCAAAACGTCGGTAAGCATCAATGCTGCGTTGCTCCTGCACTGAAATCTTCGATAGCTCCAATGCAGCACAGCTAATCTCATTCACACCGGACATTGCCTGCTGCGATACTTCATCGATAGATTCAGTAATAGGTTTAAACCCCAGCCCGGCTTGTCCCGCCTGGGCAGAAATAACTTTGGCATTTTTTCCTGCTAAAGAAACACTCCAGGCAACGTCCACCACCGAATGCAATTCAGCCGCAATGCTCGCTAGCGCGACAAACTTGTCTTCCGCTTGTTCTGTATTCGTTTTTTTTAAATTAAGTACGCTCATCCAGGCTCATTTCTATTCATCAATTCTGATAAATATATCGGCCGGTATGGCAAAAACATTACTAAATTGGCGCTTTTATTCCACAAATGACCACCTGAATACAGGTACAGACTGGCTTTAAACTCTAAAATTTACAATGATTTACCTCATAACACCTATTTTTGACCCGGATCAAGTAAACTGCGCGTTTACAGGCAAACAGGCAATATCTCGATGAATACACTTAACACAGCACAGGGCACTTTCACTCTTGCGCGCTACCCACTACGAAAAAAAGAAACCTTACGCGCATGGGATGCGGCAGATGAATACCTGCTACAACATATTGATGAATTACTTAAAACGGCAGCAGAAGACAGCACGCGGATACTGATTATTAATGATGGTTTTGGTGCTCTAACCGTAGCACTACATACTTTAAAAGCCGATGTACAAACGGACTCTTATTTAGCCCATCAGAGTATTTTAAAGAATCTCGATACCAATAATTTACAACGCGATACCATCACCTTATTAAACAGCATGGAAATGTTCAGTGGTATTTATGATCTGGTCATTATTAAAATACCTAAAAGTAATGCCTACCTTGAAGATTTACTTTGTAAAATTCAACCTCATATCAATGCACAAACAAAAATTATTTGTGGCGCCATGGCTAAAAATATTCATACCAATACATTAAAAGTTTTTGAAAAGGTCATTGGTGAAACCACCACATCACTGGCAAAGAAAAAAGCCCGCCTGGTATTTTCCCGTTTTACAAATAATAAAGTCACGGAAACAAAATACCCGGACAGCTTCGAGCTGGCATTAGACGATAAAACATTATCCATCAGCAACCATTCAAATGTTTTTTCTCGTGAAAAACTCGATATTGGCACACGCTTTTTATTAGAAAATTTTCCACCAGCTAAAGATTACCAGACCATTGTTGACCTTGGTTGCGGCAATGGAATATTGGGATTAGTGGCGGCGCATCAACAGCCAAAAGCACAGACAATATTTGTGGATGAATCCTATATGGCCGTTGCTTCCGCTAAACAAAATTTTGCAGCGACCTTTGGCGCGACAAAACAAGCCGATTTTATTGTTAGTGATTGTTTAAACGATGTTCCACCAGACAGCGTTGATTTAATTTTATGTAATCCTCCGTTTCATCAAGACAATGTGGTGGGCGACCATATTGCCTGGCAAATGTTTAATGATGCTTATTCCCGATTAAAACAAGACGGTGAATTCTGGATAGTTGGCAACCACCATTTAGCCTATCATGCCAAGCTTAAAATAATTTTTGGTGGTTATACAGTCGCGGCAAGTAATAAAAAGTTTGCGATTATGTTTAGTCGGAAAAAATAGTTTTGAGTCGGTTTAAATTTAAGTTCATCATTTAATAACTATTTAACCTCAGCAGCATCAGAAGTGAAATAATACTTAAATTCCGTAAAAGCGAGGCCAGGGATGGCAGAGTTTGCGTGTCTTTCGTGAATGATTACAGCTTCCTGGCTGGGGGATTAAGCACAAAATTTCTTAAGTGCAGCTGAGAGTTTACTTAACCGCCACCTGATTAATAGCAGCGTAGGTTTTATCAATGGCCTCATCTAACTCAGCACTGTAGTAATGCTCATTTATCAAACCAACCATGCGATGATATATTTTGCCATTTGAATCGAAAACAATAACGGTAGGCGTCATATAAGCTCTAATTTGTGTGGCGAGTTCATCACTGGGAATCATTTTGCCATCGAAATTTTTAACGTCATCAAAGCTGTCGATTTTTACTTCACGTACAAGCGCTTTGTTTTCGTAGTCGCCACTGATGAGCATCGGTCTTAAAAAACTTTGCCGAACAATTTGGCAATACAGGCAACCTTCCTGCGAAAACATGACAACCAGTGGTACACCTTTTTGTCTTGCCAGTTGCGCATCCTGATATAAATTTTCACTTACCTGAACGGCATACTTATCTTTGGCTGTTGGTTTTGCGGATACAGTTGCACTGGTCACTATGCCAGTGGCAATGATAGTCAACAGAAACAACGTAACCACTACAACCAGAGGCTGTTTGAATTTTAAATTAATCACTCCATACCCTTAATGTTCAGTTACAAAATTTGATTCTTATCGGGCAAATCAAAAGTCGCATTTCTGAGACTTAAACCCTACAATAGAAGCTCGAAAGATTAGTGTATAATATGTCGGCTCAGTTCCCACAAAATGAATTAAATCCAGTACGCTTTTATTAAAATTAAACCTTAAAAAGACGAATTAATGACTAATATTATACGGATCGCCACCCGCAAAAGCCAACTGGCTCTATGGCAAGCTAACTATGTATCGACCCAACTACGCAAGTTCCACCCGGAGCTTGAGGTTGAACTGGTCACCATGACCACCCAGGGTGATAAGATTCTCGACACCCCACTGGCCAAAGTTGGCGGAAAAGGCTTATTTGTCAAAGAGTTAGAAACCGGGCTATTAGAAAAAACTGCCGATATTGCCGTGCATTCGATGAAAGACGTGCCGGTTGAGCTACCCGACGGCCTGCACCTTGCCACAATCTGCCCACGCGAAGATCCGCGCGATGCCTTTGTTTCGAATACTTTCAAAACCTTAGAAGATTTGCCACAGGGTGCTACCGTGGGAACCTCCAGTATGCGCCGCCAATGCCAGATCCGTGCTTTACGCCCTGACCTAAAAATCAAGGACTTACGTGGTAATGTGAATACCCGCCTCAGCAAACTCGATAATGGCGACTACGATGCCATTATTTTAGCCAGCGCCGGACTGATACGGCTCGAAATGCCCGAGCGTATCAGCCAGTTTATTGAACCCCATATTAGCCTGCCCGCCATTGGCCAGGGCGCAGTGGGTATTGAATGCCGCCTGAATGACGACCGAGTACACCAGTTATTACAGCCGCTGCACGACCATAAAACCGCTATTCGCATCGCCGCCGAACGTTCGATGAATCACCGACTTAATGGTGGTTGCCAAGTGCCTATCGCCGGTTTTGCCGAACTATCAAAAGACACCTTATTTATGCGCGGCCTTGTCGGTGAGCCAGATGGCTCCAACATTATAAGCGCCGATATTGCCGGCAAGCCCGAAGATGCCGAAGAACTCGGCAGCGTACTTGCCGACGATTTACTGGCACGCGGCGCAGGAGAAATTCTTGAGCGCGTCTATGCCAATAACTGAAAACGTCACTTAAAGCTGCCATGAATCAAGCGACCTTGTTACCGCTGGCCAATAAAAAAGTAATGGTGACCCGCCCCGCTCACCAGGCAAGTCAACTTATCACCCTACTCGAAACCGCCGGTGCGACAATTGTTTGCCAACCCCTGATTGAAATTGTCGCACTCGACAACCCGGCCGCTGCCATTGAACAGGTTCGCGCACTGCCAGACACCGACATCGCTATTTTTATTAGCCAAAATGCAGTTAACCACGGCTTTAACCTTATCGAACACTATGCCGCCCTGCCTGCACAAACAAAACTGGCAACCGTGGGCGCCGGCAGTGCGCGCTTACTACAACAACGCAGTGGTCGCCGCGTTGATATCACGCCGGTCGACCAATATAATAGTGAAGGCTTACTTGCCCACCCCGCCCTGCAACATGTTACCGATAAACGTATTACTATTTTCCGTGGCGTCGGCGGGCGTAATTTACTTGCTGATAGCCTGCGCGAGCGAGGTGCAAAAGTTGACTATGCCGAGGTTTATCAACGCCAGTGTCCGCAAATCGATATAGCGGCATTGCAGGCACAGTGGCAGACCCAGCCAATTGATTTTATCTGCATAACCAGTGGCGAAGGGCTGCAAAATTTAATCAACCATATTTCTAAACAAACCACACCAGCTCAACTACGTGCCGATATACTCAACTGCCAGCTTATTATCGTCAATAAACGTTTAGCAACGCTACTGGCAAAAAACGCTTTTACTAAACCGCCTATAATTACCGACAATGTCAGCGACAAAGCCATTGTAAATGCTATTATAAAAACATTAGATTGACACCTGAAAAAACAATAAGGATTTTCGATTGAGCACCACAGCTAAACCAGAAAACACCGCCAAAGAAACCAAGCCGGTAAAGAAAAAGCAGCCCACAAAAATAGGGCAGACATTTCAATTTTTAAATTTTTTTTTATCACTGGCAATTATTGTAGCGTTGGGCGTAGTCGGTTTTAGTGGCTGGCAAAAGCTTAAGCAACAAGACTCGCTAATACACGCACAGCAACAAAAACTTGAGCAGGCTTTAGCGGCGCAACAAAAAACATCTAATCTGGTTAGCGAGCAAATTGCCGCCAGCTCACGCAACCAGACTAACGAACTGAATACTCTAAAAGAAACCCTCGCCGCTTTTTTAAAACAAAACAAACATGCCCGACGAGACTGGCTGATTACCGAAGCCGAATACCTGGTTAAACTAGCTAACCACCGTTTAATTCTGGCGCATGATATACCAACCAGCATATTAGCTTTGCAAGCTGCCGATAGCCGCCTCCAGGAAGTTGGTAATCCCAAATTTATTCCTTTGCGCAAAGCTATCGCATTGAATATTCAACAGCTAAATGCCGTACCTAAAATTGATATTGTTGGAATATCTGCCCAATTAGATGCATTACAATTACAAACCGAAAGCCTACCTTTTAAAACCCCCGACCCACAAACAATTAAACAACGTAACAGCGAAGCCTCAACTCTGAGTAAAATTAATAGTTGGCAGCAACTCCCCGCCGCGATATGGCAAGATCTGCTTAAACTTTTCCGCATTCAAAAACATAACGAAGCAATTAAACCTTTGTTAATGCCAGAACAACGTTTCTTCTTAATCCAGAACCTGAAATTACAACTTGAGCAAGCGCGTATTGCGCTGTTAAACAATCAACCCGTTATATTTAAAGACAGGCTGGAACAAACACAAAGTTGGATCACAAACTATTTCGACAAACAGCATGCAATCACCATAGCCGTCGTTGATTCACTCAAAAAATTATCCACTACCAATATAACGCTCACCTTACCAGATATATCTGAAAGCTTAACAAGCTTACAATTGCTTCAGGAAAAAAACATACCTACAAAAACAAAACAAAAAACCAGGAAAAAAATAAGCCCTCGCATTAAGATAAAACCATTACCAAAAAATAAAGCCCTTGAAGAACATATTCAGCCAGCACCACAAAAAAAACTGGATAGCCGTAAATCAGAAGAACCGGCTACAAAGATTTAAGATATGAAAATACTCTTTAGTTTTTTAATTATTCTTGTTGTCGCCGCCTTTGTGGGTATTTTAGCCTATCAGGATAATGGTTATGTTTTAATTGGCAGGGGCGACACCACTGTTGAAATGTCACTGGCAATATTTATTTTATTGCAAATAAGTGTCTATCTGTTAATTGCTTTTAGCCTGCGCATTATAAAAAACACCTGGGCACTGCCAAATTTTATCAAACAGCAACATAACCGTTCTAAGCTACGCAAGGCACGAAAGACATCCCGACAGGGGCTTATTGCTTTGGCACAAGGCCAATGGAAGAACGCAGAAAAAGCATTGTTAAAGCATGTCAATAACAGCGAAACACCCTTGCTCAATTATTTATCCGCTGCACGCGCGGCACAAAAACAGAATAACCCGGAGCAACGCGACCACTATCTGGCGCTAGCTCAAAAAAGTATGCCCGATGAAAATTTTGCCGTTGCACTCACACAAGCCGAACTACAACTGGCACAAGGGCAAGCAGAACAGGCACTTGCGACCCTGGTTAACTTAAGATCACAATCACCCAAACATACGCATGTATTAAGCTTACTCGTACAACTTTACGAAAAATTAAATAGCTGGCAGGAACTACAAGCCTTATTGCCCGATTTAAAAAAATACAAAGCCGTTTCCACACAGGAATACGCTCGCTTACAAAAAATTATTTTCAGCCATTTACTTAAAGCTAACAAAGACAACAGCGAGCAACTCGACAACCTCTGGCAATCTATACCGAAAGACCTGAAACATGATAATGAGCTAATCCTTATTTATGTAAAAAAATTAATCAAGCTCAATGAAACAAGCCAGGCAGAACATATTCTAAAAGCCGCCATTAAACATGAATGGCAGATTGAAACGGTTTATCTTTATGGTTTGTTTAAAGCCAGACAACCACAGGCACAACTCGACTTTGCCGAATCGCTGCTTAAACAGCATGAGCACAATGCAACCCTGCTACTAACACTGGGGCGATTATGTTTAAACATTGAGCTATGGGGCAAAGCACAAGCCTATTTCGAAGCCAGTATCGGCAGCGAGCAAAAAGCAGAAACCTATAAAGAACTCGCCCTACTCGCAGACAAACTTGGCGACACAGAAAAGGCCAATGAATACTTTAAACAAGGCTGCCTGCACAGCATCAGTAGCAACGACTAATTTAATACCAATAGAAGTTAAAGTTTTTTACCCGCAAGCGTAGGTGTTTTATCAGTACGTGTTTCAAGTTTTAAATAACTCACCAAACGAACAACGCCTTCCTTATGCAACACATCATGTATCGTTTCGACAGCCACCATAATCGCCGATAGGTCACCCTCAATATTAGTACCCGATGCATGTGTTTCTATAATAAAATCCTGCTGACTAAGTAGCTCAACCACCAGAGCAATCTCTTTTCTAACTGATACACCGCTGCCCACCGGCACTACCTGCAAATCCGCTGTTGCTTTCATTCGCACTCCTGATAACTAAATTATACATAATTTTGGCTAATGCACGTCGACAATCCAAGATTGTTCTTGAAAAACATCTCTACTAACAAACCAGCATTATTCGACATAGCTTGAACCTGATATAAAAATATACCACTTAAATTGGTTTTTGCATTATTGTCAGCCACTTATTTATGCTGCTTGTTTGCGCCTTCTCGGTACAAAGAAACTAATAGCCAAGCAAATAATGCAATAATTATAATCGGCATTATTATAAAAAACCCCATTCCTATAAATATAGTGCTATACATAATTGCCTCCTTATCCATTAATTGACAACTGTTCAGACAACCAGAAATTATTCTCTGATTGCTTATCCCTTATATCAATTTGAGCTGCCATTAAAACATTCCCCTCCTCTATGATTTACTTCATTATTATTATTTAAAGAACGTACATTACTTTTTGTATCTTGCTGACCACTGACACCTGATGTATTGTTATACCCAACGTGGTTGTGCGCTCCATTTTGGAGAGATTGCTGCGTACCCATTCCAACAGAATAGTTATCGTTATTTTGCATATTTTGAGCAAAAGCCAATGAACTTACTACAATGCCTAAACCTGCAACTGCACCGATAAGAGATTTTTTTCTATTCATGTTTCTCTCCTGTTGTAAATGTTTTATATAAAATAACTACTTGTTATTTATAATTTAAGCACTTATTTGTAACTGACGAATGTCTAGCCAATAGTTTTTTGTAACAAAATTTACCAATACGATTCATTGTTACAATACGTTACAAAATTATACTGGGACATAGAGTAATTTTAATAAGCATGCCGGTCTTGTGGCTTTATCTTTTCCGGCGTATATTGTAGAGCACTACCGAATGCGCTAATAACCAACATACATCCCTGCACAAAGCCAGGCCTCGACAAAGTCTGGCCAAGAATGACAAGTTTATGGGATAACAGGTAATTTAAAAAACTCGGCGGCGACACCATGCCCTCGCAAACAAATTGAAAATATAAATCAAACAAGATAGACATAATGAACCCGGATTTAAAATCAATAATAAAAAATTACAAACAAGATCAGGAAACTGTCTACAACAGCTGGTTTGTCAATAATGACGAAAGATTAAAAGCCTTTCGCTCTATAAGGCGAGGGGTATTAGAAGTAATACAAGATATAAAAAATGCTGAGTTTGGTAATGACTTTAAAGGTTCATCACTGGAATTTGTATTAAACTGTATTACTGAACAAAAGCAGGTTTTTAAAGGTGCCTCACACCCTTTTTACTGGAAGCCAAAATTACGCATACCAGACATTTACGAAAATGAAGAAAACAAAAAAACCTTTGGCCAGTTTTTGGAAAAATGTATTAACGCTACAAAAGAAGAACAAATACTCAAGCAAATAATATTACTCGATCAACGAAAAATTAAAGGCCTAGGGCCTGCCGTTGCCAGCATTCTATACTTTCTACACCCAACTATCATCCCACCCTGCAATACCGCTATTGTGAATGGTTTCAATATCTTATTTAATGACAAGGTTAAACTCGGCTCATGGTCGGAATATCTGAGAATGCGAGAAGTAATCATTGAAAAAAACAATACGCTAAAAACAGAGCTATCGAACGATTTAGGTGCTTTTGCCGGACTTTTATTTGATGTTGGTGAAAGAAAATTATTAATAAGCAATAACCATATATCGGATGAAGAACGTACAAAAATTGAGAAAAAACTTAAAAAAAGGCATAAAGAAGTAATATCTGAAATGCAGGAAGAAGATCTACATACGGAAATGCAATACCATATTATGACGATAGGCGGCGCGATTGGTTACGATGTAATAGCTGCATCCAATGACCGTTCTAAATGCCATAATGGCCAGAGTCTGTCATTCATTAGCCTTGATAGCTTTCCCGAACTGGAAGTCGATAAAGACACTTACAAAACAATTACACTCATTGATGCTGTTTGGTTTGAAAAAGACACCAATAAAGTCGCCTGTGCTTTTGAGGTAGAAAAAAGTACTTCAATATATTCTGGCATCCTAAGGCTAACAGATCTGCATTATTCCTTTAAAGAAAACCCACCTAGCTTATATCTTATTATTCCAGATAACAGGGAAAAAGAAGTTTTACTGCAACTACAACGACCGTCTATAAAGAACAGTAAAATTGAAATACATTATATTTTATTTTCTGAACTAAAAAATAATTGCGACGCAATCTGCAAATTTGGTGAAGACAAGAAAATACTTAAAAAAATATCTAGAACCTTACCCTGAGACCAGGAGACATTACCGCTTTAACGGCTTTGCCTCCTGGCTATTCAATTAAAATTTAATATTATATTGCTGCGTTAGCTTCTGCCTGTCAAGGCTACCTTTTTCCTATGCTACTTATTTAGTTTGCTAGAGTCGCCTTTAAACAATGAAACTAACAACCACACTAGTAAAGCAATAACAGAAACTGGCACTAACCAGAAAAATCCCATTCCTAAAAACATAGAACTTGTCATAATCGTTCTCCTTGTTAAGTTTATTCTGCCTGTTAGCACTACACGCTATGCTGTAATGCTAAACCCGGTTTAGATTGTTTACGTTCTGTTAAACTGGTTCCGGCAGGTTACGTTAATCGGTTTATAATTCGACCCTCAAGATTTTTTATCTTGATTGCCGCCACCAAAATTGCAGTGTGCATTGCTATTAAAATTACCTGCACCTTTATGCTGAACATCGATACTGCCATGCATGCCAACCATTGTATTTTGTGGTACAGCCTGACTGTGCATGCCGTTTTGAACAGCTGGTGCAGTTACTTGACCGTGCATACCTGTCTGAGTAGTTTTTGCTGTTGTTTGCCCCATCATACCAGCATGATAGTCTTCGTTAGCCGGTGTATTTTGCGCAAAAGCCATTGAGCTAAAGGCAAGACCTAAACCAGCAACACCTGAAAAAAGATAAGTGGATAATGTTTTATTGTTCATGGTATTTCTCCTGTTGTTTGTGAACGTTATTGCATAAAATCATTGTTTCTCAGTTATTATTTAAGCATTAGTTTGTAACGGGTAAATGTCCTGTAAGTGCTTTTTTGTAACATACTTTAACCAATGCGCATACAGTTACAATATGTTACAAAGTTATACTGACTGGCCAGGCAAAACGGATTAAAACTACACTACGGATTAAAACTTCACTATGACGACTCAACACAAAAAAGATCATATTCTGGTTGTCGACGATGACGCCGAAATCCGTCAGTTGCTCAAGGTATACCTGGAAAAGCACGGCCTGCGCGCCAGCACAGCAGAAAATGGTCTTGCTATGTGGCAACAGCTAAAACAGGCCAGCATAGATTTAATCGTGTTGGACTTAATGATGCCCGGTGAAGATGGCCTAAGCCTGTGCCGTAAATTACGCACTGACTCACCTATCCCCATCATCATGCTAACCGCACTAGGCGAGGAAACCGATAGAATTGTCGGCCTTGAAATGGGCGCAGATGATTATTTAGCCAAACCGTTTAACCCGCGTGAATTACTGGCACGTATTAATAGTGTCTTACGGCGCTCACGCCATTTGCCAGAATCGGCAATGCAATCTGAACCCAAGGGCAAACTGCATTTTGCCGGTTTAACCCTGGATACCGTTACCCGCCAGTTAACCTCTAGTGAGGGTACTGCGGTTCCACTAAGTGGCGGCGAATACCGCTTACTGCGTGTTTTTCTTGATCGACCCAATCGGGTTCTCAGTCGCGACCAACTGCTTGAGCTGGTTAGCGGTAAAGAAGCCGTTCCCTATGACCGCAGTATCGATGTGCAGGTGGGGCGATTACGCAAACGGCTCGGCGATGACAGCCGCAAACCCCGCTTAATAAAAACCGTGCGCAGTGCTGGTTACGTTTTCAGTTCTGATGTTGAAGTGCAAAGCTGATGCGCCTGTTACCAAAATCATTATTTGGCCGTCTGGCGCTTATTCTGTTATTTGGTTTATTACTCGCTCAACTTATTAGCACCCTGCTACAGTTTCACGATCGTGGCCAACGCCTGCTTCAAGCCAGTGGCACTCAAAGTGCCGAGCGCATTGCAGAGATTGTGCGTTTACTGGATGCTGAAGACGACACTCACCGACAACAACTTATTACCATTCTTAATGTACCACCGCTAAAAGTTTCCTTATCAACACCACTTTGGGAAAATACACAAAATAATATTAGCGGCTCCCCAAGTGAAAAATTTTATAATCGCTTGCAAGCGCAACTGGGTGACAACTACCGTTTAAAAGTTATTGTCAGTGACAAGCCCACAATGAATATTCAACATCAAGCCAATAACAATATGATGCATATGCAACATATGGGCATGACTGGCCCGGAAGCGCTAGTATTTCTGGCACAGGTACAATTAACAGATGCTAGCTGGGTAACATTTGAAAACCGTATTGATAATGCTATTTTTGCTAACTCCACCATGCTACTGGTCAACATCGCCGCGCTAATTATTATTGTTTTACTGGTTTCATTAATTGCAGTGCGCCTGGCAACCCGACCATTATCATTACTCGCATTACAGGCCGAAAAAATTGGTAATGATATAAACCAGCCGCCACTGACTGAAACCGGCCCCACGGAAATGCGCCATGCCAGCCACGCTTTCAATACCATGCAAAGTCGCTTACAACGTTTTATAGAAGACCGCAGCCGTTTACTTAGTGCAATTTCCCACGACCTTAAAACCCCCATTACCAGAATGCGTCTGCGTGCCGAAATGCTGGATGACGACGAGCAACGTGATAACTTTATCCGTAACCTGGATGAAATGCAGGCTATCACAAGTGAAACATTAGACTTTTTACGCGCCGATGATGCACATGAAAATATTACCGAAGTCGATATTTGTGCACTACTACAAACCATTAAAGAAGAAGCAAATGAACTCGGCCAACAACTTGAAATAAAATTCTGCCAGGCTGCTACTTACCCGGTGCGACCACTGGCTTTAAAACGCTGCATCGTTAATCTGGTTGATAATGCCATTAAATATGCTGGTAGTGCCGAAATAACGGCCAGTAAAAACGAAACCGGTATAACCATTAACGTTTGTGATTCTGGCCCAGGTATTCCCGAACCTCAACTTGAAGCTGTTTTTAAACCTTTCTTTCGACTCGAAACATCTCGCAGCCGTGAAACGGGGGGGACAGGACTAGGCTTAAGTATTGCGCGTAATATCGCCTTGTCACAGGGTGGTGACCTACAACTCGAAAATCGCGAAACGGGTGGGCTGAAAGCAACCCTAACCTTACTCTATCGAACTGTTTAATATATGACATGGGCAAGGTACTTCTAAAATAATTTGCAACAAAAAGAATTAAAGCGCCTAACGACAGGTTGTTGTTTTTTGGTGTTACACTATTTTTTTACTTTTAAACTATTGTTAATATCGCGACTACCGAAAATAAGCTCATTGCCTTCAAAAATAGTTGTCGACTTCGCCAGCCTATCATAAAGCACCACATTGACCGTTGCCGCCAGATTCATGCAACCAATCGTCGGGATATAAATTACCGCGTCGGCATGGTCAATCACGTCCTGACCAATCGTGCCATCTTCCGGCCCAAACACATAGAATGCATTTTCTGGATGCTGGTACTGTGGTAGTGGAATGGCGTTCTCAGCAAACTCGACACAAACCATTTTCATATTTAAAGGCGCATCGTGAATAAAACTGTTTAACTCAGCCAGTGGAATACTCTTGCTTACTTTGCGATGCATATCAGGTAAGTCAGGATTACGCATTAATGCTCGTGGATAGCGTTTACCAGTATAAAAAACACTGCTTACCCGATAGTTACCCGCAGCACGCATTACCGAGCCAACATTTTGAGGGCTTTTCGGGTTTATTAAACCAATACTAATATTTGAGTCTTTCAATATTACCCGCCTGTTTTTTTAAGTATGCTCAATTTGGGGCAGGAAAAATAGCACTGACAATCCACCAGAGCGAGGGCAGGGAGCCAAGCATGACCAATATAGACCGTTTGCCGCAGGGATGCGGGCAATCGAGCGGCTAGGGATGGCATCTTTTACACGTCTTTATTGGTCACGCCTGGCTCCCTGTCCGGAGTGTATAGCAGCGAATCTATTTATCCGGAGCAACCTAATTACATTCCTTAAAGGCAAGTTGCGAACAGGTCTTGCAAATTTCTCTGTCTAAGCTGTGGTAAATTGCGCTAATCGCTTCTTTCTTCGAATCAAAAAAGTGATGGTTGCCAATGTGACTGATAAAGGATGTTCTCGCTGCGAACTCATAAACCTCGGCATTGAGGTCGCAAAAATAAAGTCCACCACCCAGTTTCTTTAAGCGCCGATGTTCTTGCAGCAACATCTCAGCACCACTTAAATCAATGAAATTAATCCGTGAGCCAATAATTAAGATATTATAAATGCGTTCATTTTCTGATATTTGATTTATTTTGGTTTGAATATGATTTAAGGAACCAAAGTATACTGACATGTCTATACGAATAATTTTTAACTGTGGACACTGCTTAACTGGTTGCTTTTGAATATTAACCAATATACGTTTATTTTTAGCTTCGTCGAGATCGGTTCCAAGTGTCGGAATATTTGGTGTCGAGGTTTTGGCCAAAAATAAAACCAACGATAATAATACCCCCATATAAATCGCAAATTCGAGCTCTAAAAATAAAGTTGCTAAAAAAGTAATAATTAAAATAGACGATTCTGAACGGCTGTTCTTAAGAATCATTTTTATATGTTTAAAATCAATTAAGTTATAGGCAACAATTAAAATAACCCCACCCATTGCAGCAACCGGCAAATAGGCGGTCAGCGGTGCAATCAACAATACAATAAGCATTAACATTACCGCCGCAAAAATTGCCGACATCGGCGTTTTTGCACCCGCAGTATAGTTAATCCCTGAACGCGTGAATGAACCTGAACCGGCATAACTTGAAAAGAAACTACCCACAATATTCGATAAACCCTGACCAACAAATTCCTGATTAGAATTAATACGCTGGTTAGATTTTGATGCAACCGCCCGGCTGATTGATACCGCTTCGATTAACCCCAGCAAGGCCACGGCAAAGGCTTCTGGTGCAAGCTGTTTAATGGTGGTAAGCGAAAAGTCCGGCATTGACAATGGTGGTAAATGAGCCGGGATTTGCCCGACTAAACTAATACTATTTTCCTCTGCATTAAACAGTAAAGCGACCAGACTGCCGACAATTAAACCGAGAAGCAGGTTAGGCCAGCGGGGAAAGTGTCGCTTAAGCATAACGGAAACAATCAATGTGACGGTTGCAATAAAAAATACGTATTCATTTATATCACCAAGCTGTGAAAATATATCGCCCCAAGTAAACAGGAAAGATTCGCCTCGCGGGATTGCAATTCCCAAAATATGTTTAACCTGACTGGTTACAATCAAGATTGCCGCGCCTGCTGTAAAACCGATAATAACGGTATGTGAAACAAAATTAACCAGGCTGCCTAAACGTGCAAGACCAAATGCGAGTTGGTAAATACCCGCCATAAAAGTAACAGTCAGTACCAATGATATAAATTCTGGTGTGCCTGGATCGGCGTAATGACTGACCGTTGAAAACAGTACAATTGAAATAGCCGTGGTCGGACCAGAAATTAAATGCAAAGACGAGCCAAACAAAGCGGCAATAATAGGCGTGATCATGGCGGTGTATAAACCATATTCTGGTGGCAAGCCAGCAATGGCGGCGAACGCAACACCTTGCGGTAATACAATAACCGCACCCGTGAAGCCTGCGATTAAATCCGCTTTTAAGGTTTCTTTGGTAACCAGGCGAAACCAGTTCAGGAATGGAAATATCTTTGCCAAATTCATGCAAATCCTCGTATCAAAAAACAAAAAACAGTTAACAAAATAGCGGATATTTCAATTATTTCACTGAAAAGCAACTATTTTCAGTTTCAACAACCTTAATCTGCAAGCTATGGGGTAGAACTCAATAAATGTCTGAATAGCGACAGCGCTAAGAGCACCAGAATGACCTGGAATATGAATTCCAGTTCAGAATATTGATAACTTCTAATTTAAAATACTGCAATAAG
Organism: uncultured Thioalkalispiraceae bacterium; assembly: GCA_964504295.1. Taxonomy (GTDB): domain Bacteria; phylum Pseudomonadota; class Gammaproteobacteria; order UBA6429; family Thiohalophilaceae; genus SZUA-37. Next base: position 52,016 of record CAZDEC010000004.1, on the reverse strand, counting down.
CCTCGCATATAAAAAATAGCGCTAGATAATTGTTACTTAGGCAATACTTCGGCGCATTATACGCATTTAGACTTGACGCGCAATTGAATATCCTTACAATTACATTCCTAAATGGAATATAAAACCTTACCCGATCTCTCAGGACTTGCCGCCCTTCGCGCCATTGTTGAACATGGCGGTGTATCAAAAGCGGCCGAAATTCTCTTTATTGGCCAACCTGCTGTCACCAAACGCTTGCGAGCACTTGAGTCTTGTTACGGCGCAAACCTAATGCAACGTGTATCCGGGCGCTTACGTTTAACCCCCGCTGGCGAAAAAGTGTATACCTTCGCGGTGCAAACCCTGGAACGCAATAGCCTACTCATCGAAGATTTGCAAAGCCTTGCAGAAGGCAGTGACTTACTCCGGCTTGAAGTAACCTACTCGATTGGCGAGCACTTTTTACCTCAACTGCTGGTTGAATTTAATGAGCAGTTTCCTGAATATAAAATTAATAGCCGCCTGGGTTATTCCAAGGGCATTCAAACGCGGTTGGTAACGGGTTTAGCTGATTTGGCACTTATGGAAAATGCCCCGGATCACCCCGATATTCTAGTGCAAAAATGGCTCGAAGACGAACTCTGGTTAACCGTTGGCCCACACCATTACTTGGCGACCGAAAATAAATTCCAGATCGAACCAGTGCAACTCAATGAGCTCAGTTATGTTTTTCGCGAGCGCCAGGCCGCTGTCAGGCAAACCGCCGACACGGCTTTACATAATATAGGCGTTGGCAACTTAAATATTAAAATGGAAGTCGGCTCCACCGATGCCATCGTTGAAATTTTGTTACGTGGCAGCCACGCAAGTTTTTTGCCTCGTTTCGTGGTTGAAAAGCTGGTTATTAACAAGGAACTGTTTCATATAAAAGTGACCAATCTTATTATCAAACGCACCTTGTGGATTGCACGCAATAGATCCAGCCTCGACCACCATGTGGCGGAATCTTTTATTCGCTTATTACGTGATCATTAAGCGCTGAATGATAATTGATAGAATTAAACGTAGCTTCAATAATTTTAGTAAAAACAGCTTATACCAGATATACCTAACTATTTATCACGGTTAAATTTGCCTATTTTTTAGGCATAATGGGTTAACCTCCTCACCATTTTCTCTTAAAACATTCACCCGTTTAGGTGATACCCACGATGAGAGCCAGCTGATAGAATTTGCTCAAATATAAAAAGTTATTCTCAAGGGGTTTAAAATGAAAAAAATAAAATTTATTTATATATTATCCGTTGTACTGTCCTTTTCAATGATGGGCACAGCGGCAGCATCTGAATTTGATTTTAGAACAGATACATTGGGTCAAACGGGAGACGCAGCCTATACTTCAGTTGGTATGGCGGTAGATGGTATTAATGTTGATATTACGGCACAGCGTATAATCAATGATGGGGCAGGTAATATTTCAAGTATGAGCCAGATTACGGGTAGTGGACTGGGCGTCTATCTTAGAAATGCAAACGACCTTGGTGTGCTCTCTAAGGCTGGGGAATACAGCGGTATTGATGGCGGTAACTGTGGCTCGTCCTGCGGCACCTCAAGCGACCCGGACGAAGGTCTATTATTCACGTTTGATACAATGGTGAGCCTCGACTTTTTAGACCTCGATTATTTTAAGGGTGATGATGATTTCAACTTAACAGTCGATGGCGTGTTAATTTTTGCTGACTACAATATAAATGATGGCCCACTTGCAAATGTAAGCGTTCTTAATCCTGCAAACAGTACCAACCAATTTGTCTTTTCCAATGTCATCGGTAAAGATTTCCTTATATGGGCCGATTCAAACAATGATGGTTTTCGTGTTGATAGCTTACGTGTGAGCGCCGTTCCAGAAACAACACCTGTTATTTTACTTATTATTGGCTTAATTGGTTTAAGTCTTACTCGCCGTAAAATTTAAAATTTATTTTTTAGTCGTTCGAATCGTCCTGACCTGACATTAAAGGCATGGACGTTTTTTATTCTGCCCTACACTTCTTTCATTGCCCTAACCCATCGTCAAAGCGAGAACGTTATATTCCCCCTTGGCACCAGCCGACTATCTAAAATTGGTTTATAATTGTATTTAGCTAGTGAGGTCTTTTATAACGGATTAAGCATGAAACCCCTTCTACATTCACTATATGGAACCGACAGAGAGGCTCTCAGGTTCAGTAAAAGCTAGCCAACCCTCGTATAAAAGCTTTACAATTCAAGCAGCTAAATTCTAAACATGGCAAGCAACATTTAATGTATTTACAAAAATCTCTCCGTTTACTCTCCATTAGCTGGGTCTTAATGCGCCACGGTTTAGATGACCTGATTCTGGCCACCCATTTGTTTCGGCCAATTCGCTTTATTCGCTATGCCTTACCATGGTTATGGTTTCAACGGGATGAGTCAACACGCGGGGTGCGTATTCGTAAAAGTCTTGAAGACTTAGGCCCTATCTTTATTAAGTTCGGCCAAATTCTCTCTACCCGTAAAGATTTACTGCCGGAAGATATTGCCGTTGAACTTTGCAAGTTACAGGATCAGGTTCCGCCCTTTGCCGATAAGCTTGCACTGGAAATTCTCGAACAAGCTTATCGGCAACCTGCACACGAGGTCTTTGCAGAATTTAGCGCCACGCCTTTTGCCTCCGCGTCAATCGCACAGGTACATGCCGCAACGCTGCACAGTGGTGAAGAGGTTGTGGTTAAAATTTTACGCCCAAGCATTATGCCAATTATTCAACGTGATGTGGCTATCCTTTATAGTATTGCGCGTAAAATAGAACGCTACTGGTCACTCGGCAAAAAATTACGCCCGGTTGAAATTGTTGCTGAATATGAAAAAACAATTCTTAACGAGCTTAACTTAATGCGCGAAGCGGCTAATGCAGCGCAGCTTAAAAGTAATTTCAAAAATTCCAGTCTACTTTATGTTCCAGAAATTTATTGGGACTATACAAAACAAAATGTCATGGTCATGGAACGCATTCATGGCATCCCTGTTTCACATACCGACACATTACAGCAACACGATATTAGTTTTAAACAACTCGCCGAACACGGTGTTGAAATATTCTTTACCCAGGTTTTTAGAGACAGTTTTTTTCATGCCGACATGCACCCGGGTAATATTTTTGTTGCCGCGAAAGACTCTCAACAACCAAAACAAACTAAAGGTCAGTATATCGCCGTAGATTTTGGTATTATGGGCACCTTAACTAAAAATGACCAACGCTATCTGGCGGAAAATTTTCTGGCATTTTTTAACCACAACTATCGACGGGTGGCCGAACTGCATATTGATTCTGGTTGGGTCGGCAGCCAAACGCGTATCGAAGAATTTGAAGCTGCCATTCGTACCGTTTGCGAACCTATTTTTAATAAACCATTAAAAGAAATTTCCTTTGCGCAAGTTTTAATTGGCCTGTTTAATACAGCACGTGAATTTGATATTACCGTGCAACCACAACTGGTTTTACTGCAAAAAACATTACTTAATATAGAAGGTCTTGGCCGACAACTTTACCCTGATCTTGATCTTTGGCAAACCGCCAAACCTTTCTTGGAAAAGTGGATGCACACTCAAGTGGGCCCTAAGGCTGTCTTTAAACAATTTAAAGATAATTTTCCATCCTGGTTAGAACAAATTCCTCAAATACCCAACCTAGTACATGACGTTTTAACCCAGGCAAAAGAAGGCAGATTAAAAATGCAATTATCTCAACCACAAATGGATGAGATAAAAAAGGAAATCCGTGATAATAATCAACGTCTTTTCTTCGCTATTATTGGTAGCAGCCTGGTTATTTCTGCCAGTGTTATTTTTGCTTTAGATGGGCATTTTAAATTTATGATAGAGAGTATCCCGCTCGCGTCCTGGGTGCTGGGTTCACTTGGCATTGTTATGTTAATAAATGTATGGCCGGGTTCACGTGACTGACAAACCATTCTGGTATGTCTATATTTTAAAATGCGCCGATAATACTTTGTATACAGGCATTACTGTTGATGTAGACCGCAGAGTTAATGAGCACAACAACAACAATCAACTCGCCGCAAAATACACGCGGGTACGTCGCCCGGTAAAATTAGTTTATCAGGAACAATTAAATACACGCTCACAGGCCGCTAAACGTGAATATGAAATAAAAAAATTAAAGCGTGAAGATAAAAAGGCGCTTCTATTATAAAGAATAGTAAAGCCTTAATATCATACACAATAAGTATTGGCCAAAAATTACAAAAAATAAAAGTTACTTTTGGCCATAGCTCTGCACTAACCCTGACAAATCCCCACAAAATTAATGCTAAAAGTGGTCAATAACAATAACTTAGAAAAAAATATTAATATAAATAGAAAAAGCATGTCATTGCGAGTGAACCTTTAGCTGCGAGTAATCACGTGGCAGTCTGTGAGCGCGGCAATCTGAAAGATAAGAGCTATTAACAAGAAGATTGCCGCGTCAGTCCTGAAAAACACTTGTTTTTCAGGACTTCCTCGCAATGACAGAGAATATAAAATTTCGTGGGGATCCGCCAGGCACTAACCCCCTGTTCAGGTTAATTAAGTTTACAGCCACTTCCAGAAAATGAACCTGAAATAGCATCAACTGAATTATTCCAAAAGCCATTCCTCAGCGTGCCCGTCACAAGATTAATTGTTCCCGTAATGCTTGTACCACTCGACTGTACAGTTGCGGTTAATCTTGTTCCTGTAACTCTGCCACTTAAGTTAAGTAGTTCATCGGTCGCAATACTATAGGCAACACCCGTTACAGTGTTAGAAGAGCTAACATCAAATGAGAATAAACCAAAATCACCGCCTCTAAAATCGCCGGTAAAACGATAAGTAGCATTAGCCACACCACCGATACGCGAACCAGAGAAACTGCCATTTGTACCTGTACCAGCCCAGTTGCCAGAAACATTATTTACCGATGTAAAACGGCCACTAAAGGTCGCTCCCGTACCGGCACTACCACTAATAAAGCCCACATTTTGATCATAGCTAATGGGGGTTGAACCACTAAGAAGTGTATAAGCCCTATCTGGAATGCTATACGCTAATCCTATTGCCCTACCACTAAAGGCATCAACAACAAAGCCAAAATTGCCATTATCACTGCCAGAGTATGAACCCTTATAAGCACCAGCATAGGAACATAATAGTGTAGATTCCATATGTGCTTTAGCAAAAAGTGCGTCTAATAAAGTATGTGGTGTACCATCCACAGATGCTGCATCAGATATAATTGATGCTAACTCAGCAGATAAATCCGCTGCTTTAAAATTAACTTGTAACCATGTTGCAGCAATCAACCGTACTGCGGGCGATACCTGAATACCATCCGATGGGTCACCATTTTTATCCAGCATAAGCAAGAAGCGTACAATATTTTGCACCTCGACCGAAGTTGAACTACCACCCGTAACTAAATCAATCGGTGTTACAACCGATTTGCCACTTGCTGTACCAATCGTAACGCCACCCACTGAAAATGTTACCGTTTTACCCACTTCATATGTAAAAGTTCCATCGGCAGCCGTAATACCCGATTGAGCACCCGATACATAACTAATGCCTGATGTATTACTGTCTTTAAACTGACCTGTTGCAGTTGTTAGTGTTGTTCCGCCGCCGCCACCTCCTCCACATGAGATGATAACGAGCGACAGGAAAGATAAAAACATTAATTTTTTAAACATGAAAGTCCCCTTTATTTTATTTTTTTAAAATTAGCTAACACTTAGCGAAAAAATCCTATCTGTGAACGTTGTGTTTTTATATAGCCTGAACTCGGGATAAGGACGATAACACTTAAACTTTCGACCAAGTTAGGTCATGACACCCTTTCGGTTTCATGACCGGGGTCGTCCCATTAATCTCCTTATCCCGAGTTCGGGTTATATACGCTAATTTTAATATATTAGCCTGGTAACATTTGAATTCTACCAGTGACCTTAACTTATTTTTATTATCTTTTTTGCTTATATTATAAACAAATAATTGACCAAACAGTGCCTACAACCAGTCACGTGGTTTTAAATAATTATCGTATAAGTCTGCTTCTTTTGAGCCGGCTTCCGGTTGCCAGTTATATCGCCACTTAACCAGAGGTGGGAGTGACATTAAAATAGATTCTGTTCGGCCCCCTGTTTGTAAACCAAATAAAGTGCCACGATCATAAACTAAATTGTATTCAACATAGCGACCACGTCGATACAGTTGAAAATCGCGTTCTTTCTCAGAATACACTTTATCTTTATTTTTATTCACAATCGGACGATAAGCAGGAATATAACTGTTGCCGACACTTTGCATAAACTGAAAACTTTTTTCAAAACCCCATTCGTTAAGGTCATCAAAGAATAAACCACCCACACCGCGTGTTTCATCTCGATGCTTTAAATAAAAATAGTCATCACAGCATTTTTTGTATTTGGCATACACACCATCACCAAAAGGGTCACAGGCGGCTTTTGCCGTTTGATGCCATGCAACAACATCCTCTTTGACTGGATAGTAGGGTGTTAAATCATAGCCGCCACCGAACCACCAAACGGGATCTTCATTTTCTTTTTCGGCAATAAAAAAACGTACATTCGCATGAGAGGTTGGAATATGCGGATTATGTGGATGGATAACGAGTGATACACCAACCGCTTGAAAGTCTCGCCCCTCAAGCTCTGGCCGGGCAGCTGTTGCCGATTTTGGTAATTGGTTACCATAAACATGTGAAAAATTAACACCCGCTTGCTCAAATACCGCACCGTTGGTCAAAACTCGTGTGCGACCACCACCACCTTGCTCACGCTGCCAGGCATCTTCGATAAATTTTTCCTGGCTGTCTTCTTCACTTAAAGCGTCACAAATTGTATCTTGTAATTTTAATAAGTAACTTTTTACAACTTCTATACTGACTTCTGACATATTCTTTTCTACTCACTATAAATTCTCACCGTAGTCGGTTCCCGTATGGTTTAGTCGGTGGTGGGAATGACGTAGTTTTTTAAGTCGTATGATTATACGTATTTAGCGACACCTTACCTTAAAGTTGCCTGCGTAATAACATCAATGATTTTTGTTGGTTGCAACAAATCGCCTACACTTGCATCGACAATAACTTCTAATTGATTTTGGAAACCGGCCTTAACCTGTTCCGCTGTCTTTGCCGGTTGGTCACCTTCAAGATTTGCACTGGTAGAGACAATGGCACCCTGAAATTTTTCACACAAGGCAGCCGCAACGGGGTGTTTGATTACTCGTACTGCAATCGAATCAAATCTTCCCGTTAGTAATGGCGAAATTTCACTTTTTGCTCTGACAGGCCAAACCCAGGTAGTGGGCCCCGGCCAAGTTTGTCTGGCGCGATCTTCTAATTTTTCATCTATATCAGCAAGGTAAGGTCTTAATTGCTCAAAGCTTGATGCAATAAGAATAAGGCCTTTATCACGCTGACGATTTTTTAATTTTATTAGCGCTTCTATTGCATCGGGTTGCATTGGGTCACAACCGAATCCGTATACTGCTTCGGTTGGGTAAGCAATCAACAAACCTTGCTTTAATGCTTTTACCGCAGCCTGTAACTCTTTTTCTATAGCAGGAGCCACTAAAACTTATTTAAGACTTTTTTGCACTTCAATATTTTTATCGCGCACTGCCTGTGCATTAGCTTCCCGCTCATCGACTAAGCGCTGCGCAAGATCTGCATCAACCAGGCTTAACATTTGCGCTGCAAGGTAGGCTGCATTTTTTGCCCCCGCCTTGCCAACAGCAACACTGGCCACTGGAATGCCACCGGGCATTTGCACGGTTGATAGCAACGCATCAAAACCATTTAATGGTCCGCCATCCATTGGCACACCAATAACAGGTTTTAAGGTATGCGCTGCAACTGCACCGGCTAAATGAGCAGCTAAACCTGCAGCCGCAATAAAAACTTTACAGCCACGCTTTTCGACATCCTGAATAATATTACGCGTATCCTCCGGAGTGCGATGTGCTGAAGTAATATAAACCTCGAACTCTACTTGTAGATTTTTTAGAACATCTAACGTGGCCTGCATAGTCGGAAGGTCTGAATCAGACCCCATTAGTATCGATACAAATTGTTTTGTCATAATTAAACTCTTAATATAAACAGTGGTAAATAAAGGTAGCTATCAGGATTCTTCTTTTTCTGCTTCTGCGTCATAGTTCGGTCTAATATCAATTAAATCTGATTCATCAACTGCTTCAACGTATTTACAATCATTTTGTGGGCATGTTTTTTCATGGCCGCGTCGTTTGGTAACCTTTAGCGTTAACATTGGCCACGCACAATCCGGGCAAGCTTGTTTTAAAGGTTCATTCCAGACGGCATATTTACACTTGGGATAATTATCACAGGAATAAAAGATTTTACCATTGCGTGATTTACGCATTAACATATTATAGTTGTGACACTCGGGGCATTTCACGCCCATGTCTTTAGGTTTTTCTAAAGGCTCGATATGTTTGCAATCGGGGTAACTACTGCAACCAATAAACTTGCCATAGCGACCTGAACGAATAATTAAATCAGAATCACAATCAGGACATTTTCTATCTTCTATAACTTCAGGTTCGGCATTGGCATCTTCGTTAACATTGCGCGTGTAATCACACTCGGGGTAACTATTACAGCCAATAAAACGACCACGTCGACCCAAGCGAATTGCCATCTCGCCACCACACTTCGGACATTTTTCTTCTATCGCTTCGTGAGTTACATCTTTTCTGTCAACGTTTTTGTCTTTATCAACGACTAGTTCTTTAAACGGCTTCCAGAATTTTTTCATTATCGGAACCCATTTCTTTTCACCACGTGAGATAGCGTCGAGCTCATCTTCTAACTTGGCGGTGAAATCGTAGTCGACATATTGGGTAAAATGTTCGGTTAAAAATTTATTAACAATACGCCCAACATCAGTGGGGAAAAAGCGACGTTTATCCATCGTCACATACTCACGATTTTGTAGCGTGGATATAATGGATGCGTATGTTGAAGGCCGACCAATACCGTGTTCTTCCAGCGACTTAACCAACGATGCTTCAGCATAGCGTGGCGGTGGTTCAGTAAAATGTTGTTCGGGTAATAATTTCACCAGCTTAACAACATCGCCTTCTTTAAGTGGTGGCAACAGTCGGTCTTTGTCATCTGAGGCTTTTGCATCATCGACACTTTCCTGATAGACAGACATAAATCCAGGGGTCACTAACTGTGAGCCATTCGCACGAAAAATAGCACCCGCTTTAGCCGCATCGGTTTCACTGCCGGTATGCAAATCCATTGCAACGGTGTCTAATGTTGCATGGATCATTTGACAGGCAACAGTACGTTTCCAAACAAGGCTATATAAACGGTACTGATCTTTTGTTAAATATTGTTTAATTGAATCTGGCTCATAAAATACCGATGTTGGGCGAACCGCCTCATGTGCTTCCTGTGCATTTTTGGCTTTGGTTTTATAGGTACGTGGTTCTTTTGGTAAATTATCAGCACCAAACTTTTCTAAAATAAATTTTCGAATATCTTCTAATGCTTCATTTGAAAGATTTACCGAGTCGGTACGCATATAGGTAATTAAACCAACAGCTTCACCGCCAAGATCGATACCTTCATAAAGTTGCTGTGCAATGCTCATGGTTTTCTTGGCAGTAAAACCAAGTTTTCTTGAGCCTTCCTGTTGCAGGGTCGAGGTAATAAAAGGTGCACTGGGATTACGTTTACGTTTTTTCTTATCGACTTTTGCAACGATTAACTTGCCCTTGGCCGCAGCATTAATAACTTCTTCTGCGTGGCTCGCCTTATCTTCACTGTTAATCGTAAATTGTGATATTTTGTCAGCTTCTAAAAAAGTGAGTTTACCGTTAAACTCCTGTTTGTCACTTTCAACAATGATATCAAGCGACCAGTATTCTCTAGGCTCAAATTTTTCAATTGCAATTTCGCGTTCAACAATCAAACGCAGTGCCGGGCTTTGTACGCGCCCTGCCGATAAGCCTCGACGAATTTTTTTCCATAACAATGGTGAAAGATTAAACCCAACCAAATAATCTAGAGCACGACGTGCAAGCTGCGCATCAACCATATCAAAAGATATTTCACGTGGATTCGCCACGGCCTCATTAACCGCTGATTTTGTTACCTCATTAAAGGCAATTCGGCCAACGGTTTTATTTTTTAACAGGCCTTGATCATTTAACAGTTCATATAAGTGCCATGAGATGGCCTCACCCTCTCGGTCTGGATCCGTTGCGAGATAGAGGTGGTCAGCTTTTTTTAGTGACTTTTTAATCGCATCAACATGCTTTTGATTTTTTTCCAGAATTTGATACTTCATCGCAAAATCATTTTCTGGATCAACCGCACCTTCTTTTGGTAATAAATCGCGCACATGACCATACGAAGCTAATACTTCAAAGCCCTTGCCAAGATACTTCTTGATTGTTTTTGCTTTTGCGGGAGACTCTACAATGACTAAGCTTTTTGCCATTTGTTTTTAACTCTTAAGTTTTTTAAACACATCGCTGTCTATTCGATGCTTGATATTATTTTTATGTACAATAATTAAATAGTTTTACTTTGGCCACTAATGAAGCAGACCAGTTGCCTCATCAAAAACAAGCTCTTCCATCCAGCTTATTGAACCGTCGAAACCCGGCTGATTAAACAACACCATTAACACAACCCATTTAAGCTGTTCAATATCTGATTCATCCGTGTCCAACGCCATCATACGGTCAATAACCATTTCACGTGTCATATGATCTAACACGCCGGTTTGTTCGAGAAAGATTAAAAAGCCGCGGCTATTAGTATCTAACTTGTCGCACTCATCGCGAGTATAAATGCGTGTTGAGCATTCAGGATTCGCGGGGGTAAAAGAAGGAAAATGGCCCTCTTCCTGATAATTCGTTAATCCTTCCAACCAGTCGAATGCCTGCGCAATTTGACCCAGTTGAAAGCCTGCTTCTTGAAGTTCGTTACGTAGAGAGTCTTCATCAACATCGAACTCTACATCGTCATTCATATAATTTTCAAACAAATACATTAAAACATCGAATATATTCTGTTTCATCTTTGCCCCTTTTTGTTCAAATGCTTGGTCAAATTAAACAACGCCAGAAAATAAGCTACTCTGATATTTTGCAATAATGGCCACCATGGGTTGAGACAATATACCCTTGTAATTCCAATACCAGTAGCATGGAGCAAACAGCGTCTGCCGTCAATCCACTTTGTTCCACAATGGAATCAACCGCCGTGGCTTCAAAACCTACATGCAGTAAAACCAGTTGGTACTCTGAATCAAGTTGATTGACTGCATCGTCTATGACAACAGACTCATCAGTCTTGTTCAATACATTGTTGTGGGGGCGATGTGGTAATATTTCAATCAATTCTTCAATTATATGGCTTGCTGTTTCAACCAGCTTGGCACCTTCGCGAATTAATTCATGACAACCTCGAGAAAGCGGGTTATGGATAGAACCCGGCAGCGCAAATACCTCCCGCCCTTGCTCAAGCGCCTGCTTTGCCGTAATTAAAGAGCCACTGCGCAAAGCAGCCTCGACCACAAAAACACCCCGACTCATTCCACTGATAATTCGGTTGCGACGTGGGAAATTTCCTGGAATAGGTGACGAGCCTAATGGGAATTCGCTGACAATCACCCCATCTTGAGTGATTTTATGTGCTAAATCCCGATTTCTAGCAGGATAAACTCGGTCAATCCCCGTACCAATCACTGCAATTGTGTGCCCATTTTCAGCCATCAAGGCGCCACGATGACAGGCTGCATCAATTCCAAGCGCTAAACCACTGGTAATCGTCCAGCCAACCTCAGCTAAGTTTTTTGAAAAATCCTCAGCTGTTTGCTCCCCCATCGGCGTTGGTGTGCGGCTTCCAACAATGGCCAATTGCTCGGTACATAATAAGTCTTTATTGCCCAAAACAAATAATAAGGGCGGCGGATCGGCAATTTCTTTCAATAGTGGGGGGTACGCTTGGTCTAAAATGGTAACAACACTGGCCTGATTTGCCTCAATCCAACGGCAATCTTTTTCGATTTGCTCCCAATCCGGCTCAACAAGATAATCAATACTCTTAGTTTTAAGTGAGCATTCAACTAATTTACTGCGATTCTGTTGCAGAATGTTGCGGGGGTGTTGATAAAGGGATAATAACCTGGCAAAAGTCGTCGCACCAATGCCCGGTGCACGATGTACTGCTAGCCAACTTGCCAGCTCCGTTTGAAGATATTCGGCCATCAGATTCCTCGGTATATCCTTATACCAGTGTACAGACTATTGAGGATTTTTAACCATATTCAATATATTCAAAGGCCGCGTTGCTTCCAGCACCAGTGCAAAACTTGTTTTATCAAAGGTACGGAAAACCATCAATGTACCGGCCTTTTCATCGGGTAATCTCACGTCGTTATTCGCTTTAACATCTCGAACAGTAATACCGCCGTGATAAATATCGAGTACGTCACCTTGTTCCATCCCCTCGCGTTTACCGAGAGACAGTACCACAACATTATTCTGACCGATTTCTGTTACACCATTTACAACCGCAATAATATAGCCTTCAACTTTCTTCTGAGGAGCTTTTGGCAAAAAGTTAGCCGCTTTAAAATCATTACGCAATGGCAATAAATAATCGCCATCTAAAATCTCCTGATAGGCATTCGTCACAATCATTGTTGATGGCTTACCCACCTTTACCAGATGACTCTCACCCAAATTTAATGCTTCGTAACCCAGAACCTCTTTGGTGTAAGGATGTTTATACACTTGTCCCGGACGAACTACCTGAAAACCGGTTACGGTAGGTTCTTTTAAACCCCGCACATAGATTTTATGACCGGGGCCTGCAATTAAATGCTGTTCATAAGTTGTTGCTATATAAGGTGCAAACTTCAATTCATCTTCACCAATAACACGGTGGGCATATAAGAAAGCCTCTATTGCAGAACGCGGGATAGTGGTTATTGCTTTTGCAAGCTGGCTGCTACGCACTTTTGGCGACAGCTTAACTGTTTCAATACCTTTTGGTGGTGGTAAAACACCTCCGGCACCTTCAAGCGTCAGGAAGGGCTTGCCTTCAACGTAATGCAAAACAATTACATCGCCAGGGTAAATTAAATGAGGATTACGAATTTTAGGATTGATATTCCAGACTTCAGGCCATAGCCAGGGGCTTTTTAAAAATTTAGCCGAAATATCCCATAAGGTATCACCGCTTTTAACAACGTAACGATCCGGGTAATCATGTTTAATTGAAATACCATCGGTCTGCGCTTCGGCGACCATTGGCGTTGTGGTTACTTCATCATCAACCGCTACTGCTTGCTGTTCAACACGTTGATTTGTCGAACCGGGCACCGATTCAATATGTTTAGGTGGTGAACTGCAACCGCTTAGACCCCAAATTCCAGCAAATAATAAAATTCCTGAAAGAGATACTCGGCATGCTTGGTTCGATATCATATAATTAACCTTAATATAGAGCTGTTGGCATTTAACAAACGAGTTAAGTTAATTCTGGTTCAGGTAAAAAATCCACTTTAAAATTAGCTATTTGAGCATTTTTAAAGCGCTTCATTGCTAAATATTTAGCCCTGAAAGCGGTGAAAATTAGCCTTTTCCATACCAGTTATCCTTGTAGTATCATAATGTTAGCAGATATTTCTATGAATGTACTATAAATTTGGCGCTTAGTGTATGGCATTACTCAATATTTTAAATTTTCCGGATCCGCGTCTTCGCACAAAAGCGGCTGAAGTCATTGAATTTACTCAAAAAATTGCAAGCTTAACAGCGAACATGCTTGAAACCATGTATGCTGCACCCGGCATCGGCCTGGCAGCTACCCAGGTTAATGTCCACCAACGCATTATTACCATAGACATTTCAGAAGAAAAAAACCAACCACTGGTCGTCATAAACCCGGAAATTATTTCCAAAGAGGGCGAGCAAAGTATTGATGAAGGTTGCCTGTCTATTCCTGGTATCTACGAACCGGTTAAGCGTTACAATAAGATTCGCCTCAAAGCACAAAATGAGAAAGGTGAATTTTACGAACTCGATGCAGAAGAATTGCTATCCGTTTGTATTCAACACGAAATGGATCATCTGGAAGGTAAACTGTTTGTTGATTATTTGTCTGAAATGAAACGCAACCGTATTCGTAAAAAATTAATTAAAGCGCAAAAACAAGCCTGACACCCACTGGATACCCCCAATTATGACTCTCCAATTATGAGCAAGCCACTACGACTTATCTTTGCCGGTACACCGGAGTTTGCTGCAATTGCTCTACAAAGCTTAATTCAAAATGAAGCGAACAAAAATATTAAGGTCGTTGCCGTTTACAGCCAACCCGATCGACCCGCAGGACGCGGCCGTCAATTAAAAGCAAGCCCGGTAAAAGAAGTGGCACTCAAACATGCGATTGACGTTTATCAACCGGATAACTTTAAAACCACAGAAGTCGTTGAGCAACTAAAGCAACTTGATGCCGACTTAATGATTGTTGCGGCTTATGGTATTATTTTACCCTTAACTGTTTTAAGCGCGCCGCGTTCCGCTTGTATCAATATCCACGCATCTTTACTACCGCGTTGGCGCGGGGCAGCCCCAATTCAACGCGCGATTGCCGCCGGCGATTCAGAAACAGGCATCACCATAATGCAAATGGATGAAGGCCTCGATACGGGTACTATGCTGCTTTGTAAAAAGTGTCCAATAGAAAAGTATGATACTGGCAGTAGCCTGCACGATAAACTGGCTGAGCTAGGCGCAACAACTTTGCTTGAAGCAATCAGCCTTATCCAGCAAGGTGAAATAAAAGCTGTTGCACAGGACAATGAACAGGCCTGCTATGCGCACAAGCTAAACAAAAAAGAAGCCTTTATCAATTGGCAACTAAGCGCCGACATAATAGAGCGCCAAATTCGCGCTTTTAATAGTTGGCCTGTTGCACAAACTTATTTTGATAATAAAATTATTCGTATCTGGCAAGCACATATAGCATCATCGTCTCAATCTACTGCAAAAAAACCAACGTCCGTGGCAGGTGAGATAACGGCTATAACTAAAGACTCTATTGTGGT
Source organism: uncultured Thioalkalispiraceae bacterium (assembly GCA_964504295.1). Taxonomy (GTDB): domain Bacteria; phylum Pseudomonadota; class Gammaproteobacteria; order UBA6429; family Thiohalophilaceae; genus SZUA-37. Next base: position 36,846 of record CAZDEC010000004.1, on the reverse strand, counting down.
TGCCTGCGCACAAGGCCATCTTACCATTACCGATATACAACTTGCCGGTGCCAAACGAATGACAGTGCAGGCCTTATTAAATGGACGACCCAATCTATTTAAAACAGGCCAATGCTTTAGCACCGATTAAAACGACTGAAAAAAATAATGCCTGCCAACAAATCAAAAAAAACACTCTCCGCCATTGCTGCAACAGCCGCTATTGTTAACCAGGTTGTGAGTGAAAAAAAATCACTACCAGAATGCCTCAGCGATCAACAGCAACATTTTATCAGCAGTGATGCAGCAAAAATACAGGCCTACTGTTATAACGTTTTACGACGTTATGAGTTTTATCAGTTTATTGCTAACACTCTATTAACAAAAAAACTTAAAAACAAAGATCAGGATATTTATCACTTAATTATAAGCGGTATCATGCTACTCAATGAAGGCAACTTACCGGCGCATGCGGCTATTAATGAAACCGTTAACGTTACCAAAAAATCGAAAAAGAGCTGGTCAAAAAATTTAGTCAACGCCTTGTTACGCCGCTATCAACGCGAGCAACAGGAATTACATAAATTAGCCGAGAAAAATCCAGTCAGCAACTATTGCTGTCCTGAATGGTTACTCAAAAAAATACAATCTGACTATAGCGGCAAAGACACCGACACCGGTGAAAAAATATGGAAAATAATATTAAAAGCAAATTTAGCGCACCCTCCCATGAGCTTGCGTGTTAACAAGCTAGTTCAATCTCGCAAAACTTACCTAAAATTACTGACTAATGAAAATATAACCGCAAGCGCATGCAAGCTAACCCAACACGGTATTTTATTAGACCAGGCAGTTATGGTAGAAAAACTACCTTTATTTACTAAAGGTGCAGTAAGCGTTCAGGATAGTGCGGCGCAATTAAGTGCTGAACTCCTGCAACCACAGGCCGGTGAAAAAATTCTCGATGCCTGCGCCGCCCCAGGCGGCAAAACCCTTCATTTACTGGAGTCCTGCCCCGAACTGGATAAACTTATCGCTATTGATATTTCTGCAAAGCGACTCGAAAAAGTGCTGCAAAATATTCGTCGTATCGCTCCGAAGTATGATTCAAAAATACAACTCGTCGCCGCCGATGCAGGTAATATTGAGCAATGGTGGGATCAGGTTCCCTTTGATCGAATTTTATTAGATGCGCCGTGCAGCGCAACAGGGGTTATTCGACGTCACCCTGACATTAAACGTTTACGCCAGGCAGCCGATATTGATGAACTCGTTAAAACACAACAAAGTCTGCTCGAAAATTTATGGCCAATACTTAAATCGGGGGGGATATTATTGTATGCGACCTGCTCTGTCTTAGCAGAAGAAAATTCACAGCAAATAAAACGCTTTTTAAGCACACATAACGATGCACAGAGTATCGATTTTGACGTATCATGGGGCTCAAAAAATGAATACGGACGACAGTTATTACCCACGTTAAACAATAACGAAATAAAAAATAACGGACGAAATAGTGATGGCTTTTACTATTGCCTACTACAAAAAAAATGAACCTAATAAGAGTTTGTTAAGATTCTTATCACTCCAATCTTACACGCCTTCTGCGCTGCCTAAAATAATCTATTCTCTATTGGCTGTCCTTTTAATATCCTGCATTCAGAATACAAGCCTTTTTGCTAATGAAGAAGCTTCTGGCTTTAGCATACAAAGCCTCGAAACCCTGATGCAAAACCGCGTCTATCTATTAAATGCAAACTTTCACTATCAATTTTCAAAAGAAGCCATCGAAGCACTGGAACATGGCGTACCATTACTGATACTGGTCGACATTGAAATTCTCACACCCCGCTGGTACTGGACCGATAAAACAATTGCTGAACTGGAACAGGGTTATCTACTCCTTTACCATGCCCTCTCAGAAAGTTACGTGGTACATAACCTGAACAGTGGCACACAAAATAATTTTTTAAGCTTGAAACGAGCAATAAGCTCGTTAAGTCATATAAAAGAACTGCCGATACTCGATGCCAATTTATTGAACCCGGATAAAGATTATTATTTACGAGTACGCACCCATCTCGATATTGAATCCTTACCGGTTCCCATGCGACCGCTAGCTTATATTTCAAGCGACTGGTCGCTTTCCAGTGACTGGTACGAATGGCCTCTGCAACAATAGCGGCATAAAAGACAATGAAAAATTTTGTAAATAATTTTTTTAACAAGCTGTTCAGCGGTAGCTTCCCGATTATTTCACTTATTATACTGCTGATTGCCTCGCTCTATTTAATGAGTGGCGCAACCCATAACTCAGCACAATTTAGTCAGCAATTTTCTATCCTGCTTGCCATCAACGGGCTTGCGACTGTTTTACTGATTGGCCTAATCGCCAAAAACCTGATTACTCTTATACGCCAGTATAGAACCCGCCAGGTTGGCTCACGACTAACCGCCAAACTGGTTATCATGTTTGTTATTCTTTCCGTTACACCAGTGAGTATCGTCTACTACTTTTCGCTGGATTTTTTACAACGTGGTATTGATAGCTGGTTTGATGTTCGCGTAGAAGAAGCATTAAGTGACTCACTTGAACTTAGTAAGGCCTCGCTCGATTTAAGAGTGAAAGCCCTGGTCGAAGATGTACACCTGCAAGCAAAAGAGTTAGTCGAGACCACCGATGATGTAGCAGCATTAAAATTAAACGAATTACGCAGCGAAAGCCATGCATCAGAACTTACATTATTCCACTATAGCGGCCACATCATTGCATCCAGTGCGACCAACATACAGCAACTGATACCACAACGGCTTGAAGAAAAAGCGGTTGCCAGCGCACGACAAAACAAAGCCGATTTTGCTTTACTCACCTTTACTGAAAACAAGCAAAACCGTATTCGTATCCGCATAGCGGTGCCGGTTGCCAGCCCCGACCCGGTAGCTGAAGGACGCGTATTGCAGGCGCTATACCCAGTATCAGCTCGTATGAACAACCTCGCCAACACCGTACAAAACGCTTTTAGCCAGTACAACGAACTATCCTATTTACGAAAACCACTGAAATACAGCTTTATTCTGACCTTATCACTGGTATTAATGTTAAGTATTTTATCCGCTATCTGGGCGGCTTTCTTTTATGCGCGACATTTAGTTGCACCAGTTACCAACCTTGTACAGGGAACCCTGGCCGTTGCTAAAGGTGAATACAACACACGGATTCCGCTGCCGGGAAATGATGACCTGGGTAATCTGGTACGTTCATTTAACGACATGATGCACCAACTGGCAATGGCGCGAGAGTCGGCTGAAATGAGCCAACGACAACTGGAATCGTCCCATTCATACTTACAAGGTGTATTAGCCAACTTAACATCGGGCGTTTTAACACTCGACATTAATCATAACTTAATCACCTGCAATTTTACCGCCAGCCAGATATTTGGTTTTAACCTGACCGATTATATCGATAAGGAATTTGAAAATATTGTTGATGATTATACTTTTCTGTATTTATTTCTTGATGCGATAAAACCACACCTGGAAAACAGCGATGAGCAATGGACGGAGGAAGTCACCTTATTTGCTTCCGAAGGTCGACAGGTTATTATGTGTCGCGGTACAACCCTGCCCGATGGCGGCTTCGTTATTGTATTTGATGATATTACCCAGTCACTGCAGTCACAACGCAATGCCGCCTGGGGAGAAGTTGCAAGAAGACTGGCACATGAAATTAAAAATCCGCTCACCCCTATTCAACTTTCTGCCGAGCGTTTGCGACATAAATATTTAAACACGATGTCGGAGGAAGACGCCGCCGTATTAGACCGTTCAACCAATACCATTGTGCAACAGGTTGAAACACTCAAACAAATGGTCAAAGCTTTTTCTGACTATGCGCGCATGCCTGCGGTTGAACTCAAAACGATTGACTTAAACCAGCTGATTACTGATGTACTGGATCTATATCAGGACACAGGTAAAGCCATACAGATAAACACCCAGTTCGATAATACCATGCCACATATCGAAGCAGATATTAACCGTATGCGGCAACTCTTTATTAACCTGGTAAAAAATGCACTCGAAGCAATGGAAGACCAGGACGATGCAACACTTAGCTTAACAACAGAGTGCGCTAAAAAAGCCGCTTGCCACTATGTAGAAATTAAAATTACCGATAATGGCCCAGGGATTCCTCAAGAAATGTTCAGCCACCTTTTTGAGCCCTACATAACAAGCAAACCAAAAGGCAGTGGGCTTGGCCTTGCCATTGTCAAAAAAATTGTTGAAGAACATGGCGGTGTGCTCTGGGCTGAAAATAATCAGACTACGTCAACTTCTAATGCTAACGCTATAAACACTTCAAATAAAAATAATGGTGCTACAATTTATATTCGTTTACCGGTTGTTAGTTCAACCGGCAAAAAAGTTGATGATTTGCTATCGAGCCAGCACAATTTAACACGTAAAGGAAACAATCATGCCGCAGCATAAAGCGACTGCCCCTGTTCTAACAAAACAATCTATGGCAGTGCCTTATATTCTGGTTGTTGATGATGAACCGGATATTCGCAATCTTGTTCAAGAGATTCTTGAAGACGAAGGCTACGAAGTTGCCGTCGCCGAAAATGGATCTGCTGCACGTGACGCACAGCGTACACGGCGTGCCGATCTTGTCCTACTCGATATCTGGATGCCAGATGTTGATGGTATTACACTCTTAAAAGAATGGTCGAAAGAGGAAGGCGGCCTGTCTATTCCCGTCATTATGATGTCAGGGCATGGCACTGTTGAAACTGCCGTTGAAGCAACCCGACTTGGTGCTTATGATTTTATTGAGAAACCATTGTCACTGGCAAAGCTTTTACTCACCATCGAGCATGCTTTAGAGGCCGATAAACTTTTACGTGAAAACAAGGGCCTAAAAAAATATAGCCAGAACAATATCGAGCTGTTAGGTAAGAGCACGACAATGAAAACTTTCAGGGACAATGTGCAACGCATCGCCGAGCATGATACTTGGATACTGCTCAGTGGTGAACCCGGCACCGAACTTGAAATTACCGCGCACTACTTACACCAGCAAAGCAACCGCAGAGATCGTCCTTTTATTGATGTTAATGTTGCTACACTCTCGCCAGAAAATGCCGCAAAAGAATTATTTGGCAGCGAAATAGATGGCAAAGTAACCTATGGCCTGCTTGAACAGGCCAATGGCGGCACACTCTACCTACATGATATGAGTGATATGGATTTAACATCACAGGCAAAGTTTTTTTCAGCTCTGGAAAAAAAATCTTTTGCGCGCATCGGTAGTAATGAATCCGTTAATATTCATGTGCGTATTATTGCCGCGACTCACCGTAACCTGCAAAAATTAGTCGAAGACGGCCATTTTCGTGAAGATCTATATTACCAATTAAATGTTGTACCAATTAATGTGCCGGCGTTACGCGAACATCATGAAGACGTACCCGAACTAATAACGCACTATATCGACCTTTTTGTCGAACAGGATAATTTGCCTTATCGAAAATTTTCCATGGCTGCGCAAAATAAATTACGCAACCATAGTTGGCCAGGTAATATAAGAGAGCTTAAAAATATGGTGCAACGTTTACTAATTGTTGGCTCAGGAGCAGAAATAGACGAAACCGAAATAGACGCTGCACTGAGCCTGAATAAAGGATTTGAAAACAACAGAAGACTAAGTGACCACACTCAGGCTAATTTTGATTTACCTTTAAGAGAAGCTCGTGAACAATTTGAACGTAGCTATATCATCCACCAGTTAAAGTTAGTTAACGGCAGTGTGGGTAAAGCAGCAAAAGCCATTGGTCTGGAACGAACGCATTTATATCGTAAACTACGCGCCCTGGAAATTGATCCCAAACACCTTGATGATGTATAAAATCATCAATCACCCTTTTAATACTGATCAATATTCTACTGACACATAAATTTGTATAAATACAGACCACAAATATAGTCAGTCAGTGCTCTTTAGGTATGGTATTCCTTATATTAAGCGCTACAATACACCCTTATAAAACAACCCATAATAAAGCTGTTATTTTAATAATGCTGTTATATTAAATAAGAACATATCTCATGAAAATTATCATATTAGGTGCAGGCCAGGTCGGCAGCTCATTAGCTGAAAATCTAGTTAGCGAAGACAATGACATTACCATTGTCGACACCAATGCCCCTCAATTACGCGCACTGCAGGACAGGCTTGATTTAAGAACCGTCGTCGGCGCTGCCTCACACCCCGATATTCTGCGCAATGCCGGCGCAGAAGATGCCGATATGATTATTGCGGTTACCGATAGCGATGAAACAAATCTGGTTGCCTGTCAAATTGCCTACACCCTATTCCATACGCCGACTAAAATTGCGCGAATTCGCAGCATGGCCTATTTAAATGAACGCAAAAAACTCTTTACCCAGGACGCCTTTCCTATCGACGTATCAATCAGTCCTGAACAAATCATTACCGATTCCATCCATCGTTTAATTGAATACCCCGGCTCGCTGCAAGTGCTCGATTTTGCTGACGGGCAGGTACAAATGGTGGGGGTAAAAGCGTTTTATGGAGGACCTCTGGTTGGCCGTGAACTACGGGCGTTGCGCGAACATATTCCAAATGTCGATACTCGTGTTGCCGCCATTTACCGTCGAGGCCACGCGATTATTCCAGAGGGTCATACGGTTATTGAAGCCGATGATGAAGTCTTTTTTATTGCCGCAAAAAAAGACATTCGTGCCGTGATGAGCGAACTACGTCGACTTGATAACCCCTATAAGCGTATTATGATTATTGGTGGTGGAAATATTGGTCGACGTGTTGCCAAGTCACTCGAAAATAATTACAAAGTAAAATTAATTGACCATAACCTGCAGCGTAGCGAAGAAATCGCCAATGAATTAGACAAAACACTGGTCATACAGGGCGATGCCTCCGATAAAGAACTGCTGCTCGAAGAGGGTGTTGATAAAATAGATGTATTTTGCGCTCTCACCAATGATGATGAAGCGAATATACTTTCTTCCATGTTGGCCAAGCGCATGGGTGCGCGCAAAGTCATGACCTTAATCAACCGCGCCGCCTACGTAGACCTTATTCAGAGTGGTGACATTGATATTGCCATATCACCTCAACTTTCAACTATTGGCAGTTTACTTACCCATATTCGACGTGGCGATGTCGTTAAAGTCCATTCGCTACGCCGTGGTGCCGCCGAAGCGATTGAAGCGATAGCACATGGTGAATCAAATTCATCTAAAGTCGTTGGTAAAGCAATCGAAAATATCAAACTGCCACCGGGTACCACCATTGGCGCCATTGTTCGCGGTAAAGAGGTTATTATTGCCCATCATGATACGGTTATAAAATCTGAAGACCATGTCATTATGTTCCTGGTTGATAAAAAGTTTATCCCCGTCGTTGAGCGTTTGTTCCAGGTCGGCCTTACCTTTATATAAGAGCAGACATTACTCATGCAATTTTTTGCGATACAACGAATAATTGGTCTACTGTTGATGATTTTTAGCATCACTCAACTTCCGCCGGTTATTGTTTCCCTTATTTACAATGACGGTGTTTTACACTCATTCCTGATTACCTTCGTGGTGACCATTGTAACCGGACTAGTTCTATGGGTACCGGTTTCAAAATCACGCAAAGAACTTCGTCTGCGTGATGGATTTATAGTGGTAGTCGCATTCTGGACGGTACTAGGCTTATTTGGCTCATTACCACTCATCTTGTCTCAACATATTGATATTTCAATAACCGATGCTATTTTTGAATCCATATCCGGGCTAACCACGACCGGCGCAACCGTCATCACCAATATCGATGTACTGCCAAAAGCTATTTTATATTATCGCCAACAATTACAGTGGCTCGGTGGTATGGGTATAGTGGTTTTAGCCGTTGCCATTATGCCAATGCTCGGGATCGGTGGTATGTCGTTGTACCGCGCCGAAACACCCGGCCCGATGAAAGACAGTAAGCTCACACCACGCTTAACCGAAACAGCAAAAGCCCTTTGGTATATTTATTTAACCTTAACCATTCTATGCGGTCTTGGTTACTGGTTTGCAGGCATGACTGCCTTCGATGCTATAGCGCACAGCTTTTCAACCATTTCTATTGGTGGCTTTTCTACCCATGATGCCAGCATGGCTTACTTTATTGATAAACCTTTAATTGAAATTACAGCGATTATCTTTATGTTTCTCTCTGGCATTAACTTTGCCCTGCATTTTACTTCCTGGCGTAATCGCAGTATTAAAGCCTATTTAAGGGATGCGGAATTTAAAACTTATCTGGGTATCATGCTATTTGCCATTGTGCTTTCTACCGGCTATCTATTTTATAAAAACCACTTTGAAAGCATCGACCAAACTATCTTATACAGTATATTTCATGTTGTTTCGATAGGCACCACAACGGGCTTTACCACCCAGCAATACCATTTATGGCCTGGCTTTCTACCTGTTATGTTACTTTTTTTAAGTTTCGTCGGCGGTTGCGCCGGTTCTACCGGTGGCGGTATGAAAGTGATCCGCTTCCTGCTTTTATTCAAACAGGGAATGCGCGAAATAATGCGCGTCATTCACCCCAATGCGGTGCTCACGATTAAAATTGGCGGCAAGCCATTACAGACGCGTGTTATTGAATCAGTCTGGGGTTTCTTTTCAGTTTATGTGGCAGTATTCAGTATCATGCTTTTATTATTGATGTTTTTAGGGCTAGATCAAGTCACTGCCTTTTCTGCTGTTGCCGCTTGCATGAATAACCTTGGGCCAGGCCTGAATGAAGTCGGCTTAAATTATGCAAACCTGGATGACAGTGTAAAGTGGATTTTATGTTTTGCTATGTTACTCGGTCGATTAGAAATCTTTACCCTACTGGTTCTATTAACACCCGCATTCTGGAAGCAATAGCGTTCCATTATAATTAACAAACTATACATTTATAATGATATCAGCTTTGGCAAAGATGAGCCTATCTGCAAACTATAGTAAATAAATTTTTTAAATATTGATCGTTGCTCTTGCTTGCGCTTATTATACTCGTACCGCTACTTTAGCAATAATAAGACTGGACACACACTATGGCTGCGACACTTACTTCTTACCAATCACCCTTTACTACATCGATGCTGGATAATTTTCGTCGTCAGGGTGACGACCTTGCTGATGGTGTTATCGAGGCATTTGCTGCACACTATAATGATTCTATTGCAGAGCTAGCCGAAAAACTACAAAACATGATTCGCATGCCGGTAGAGGAAGATATTGTTCAGGTTTTAAAACAGTTTTTTCCTAATGAGAAAATAATCCGCAATGCATTAGAAAACTACTATGCCACAGCCACCGCACTGCCCGACTGGGTTGATAACGATAAGCTAAAACTCGGTGGGCATGTTTTCCAGGATCATTTATTTACCAGTTTTATGGTGCTTGGCTGTGCCAGTTTGCCCATTTGCTATGTCTGCCACCCCGATGTAAAAGTGTTAAGTTTCACCCGTCGACTAATTGACGATGCTCCAAGACGCCTGGTGGAAACCTCGCAAATGGTGACCGACGTGATGAGCACGGGTGGCCTAAGCATTCAAGATGGAAAACTCACCGGCAAAGGCGTGCAATCTATTTTAAAAATTCGACTCATACATGCAGCCATTCGCCACCTGCTTGTACATAAAGAAAAGCTGCTCGCGGCGCACCCACATGAAGATAATATTGATCCTAAGAATTTCTTACTCGCATATGTTTATGACAGTCTGCAAGATGAATGTAACTGGTACGGCAACGCTAAACCCAATGCCTGGGATGAGAAGGTGGACGGGGTACCAATTAACGCAGAAGCACTGGCAGAAACTTTGCTTACCTTTTCGTATCTTATTTTACGCGGTCTTGATAAAATTGGGGTACACATTAACAAAACCCAGCAGAATGCTTTTTTACATTCCTGGAATATTGCCGGTTACCTGCTTGGCGTAAAAGAAGATTTTTTAAAAGAGTTTTCGAATTTTGAGCAGTCCGATGTTATTTATACACAAATAATGAAACGCCGGCTTGGCGCAACAACCGATGGGGCATTGCTACAGGAGTCATTACTAGAAGTATTTTCTGATAATGCGGCACGACTGATACCCTTTGGCAAAATTTTACATGTGCGTCACCTGGCTCGACTACTAACCTCTAAACTTATCAGCAAACAGGCTTATAATGCGCTTGGCTTAAAACTTAGTCTATACGACCGTTTTATACGCTTCTTTATTTGGCTTGGGATAAAATTTTTTGCCATACTGGTTAATTTAAAATTTACCCGTCCTTTTGCTGATTATATGTTTGGCCGTATATCAAAATCACTCTGGGATTGGCGTACAGACGTTAAGCAGCAACAAAAAGAAACTAGGAACAACAAAAAAGCTGTTTCTAATCCATTAATTATCCCAGAACATCTGATTACAAGCAGTCATCTATCAACTAATTATGAAACGAACACTTAAACAAAGTATACAGGAACAACGTGAATCTCTAGAAAAGAGCCTCATTACACCGCTGGCAAAAATAGCTTTTGCCTGTGAAACCGTCTGGCCGAATAGAAAAAAACTTGATGATGTTTTATTAAGGTCGTTAGAAACCATTCCTAACTGTACTTTTTTATACGCGCTCGATACCAATGGTGTTCAAATTAGCGATAATATTTCATCAAGCGGAATTTTACCTGAACATTATGGGCGAGATCGATCACAGCGCCCTTATATGAATGAACTTGTTCCCGTAAGTGGCTTTTTACTTTCAGAGGCCTATATAAGCTTACGCGTTTCTCGGCCTTCGCTCACCGCATTGCAAGTGATACGCAAGAACGATGACATCGTTGGTTTTCTAGGTGCCGATTTTGATTTACGCAACCTGCCCGTCACAGCCGAAATGTATGATGAACCATCACAGTGGCGACAAATAAAAGGCGATGCGGCCATCCGTGGTACCTTGTTCCAGCAAACTCGCGCCGAGAGCTTACTTGATAAAGATATCGATCAGGCCATGGCGATTCTTGAAGAACTTAGTGTTGCACATGGCATGTTCCAGTCCGTTATTCATTTTTCCAGTAGTCGCGCAACCATCTGGCTAATGAATGATCCCTATCGCTATCATATCCTGCAAGCAGAAGAGTTATCTGATCCTGATATTTGCCTGGCTTACCCAATTCATGAATACCCCAAAGATGCCATTATTCCTGCCAATGCCATAAATTCAATTTTCAATAACATGAAACAATTGCGTTTTACCGATGAAAATATATATCTGCGTTCCGCTTCGATCAATATCTTTAACGGTATGGTAAGCCTGACCTTTTCATGTGATGGTTCACACTATATGCCTTATGATGAATTTATTGATAAAAATATTAACTTTTGGGTTGGTAGTTCGGCTTAAAACAATGCGAATCGAAACCGATTACATCTTATTAATATTTTTTATTATTGGCTTAATTATTATTCTAGCTTTATCGAAAACCAATATTGCCAACAAACTTTTTAAAATATTATTCACATTTGCTGTGGCGATAACTATGCCTTCATTTATACCAGGCCACGGTGAAATTATTATGCTTATTCCAAGCGGAGCAATGTACGCTGTCGCAACCGGTGAGATGATGTTTCTGGCAGTCATCTTTACCGTTATCAACTACTTGCTAGCCTGGTTTATTCTTTATCGAGCACTTGGTTTATTTAAAGAAAAACAATAACCATTGAAAAATATTGTCATATAACTGTCATTTTATTTTGCTAACCTCAGCCTCGAAGTAAAAATTTAGCTTTGTAAGCCCAAACCAAATTGGCGAGGAAATAAAATGCTTGATTATATTTACCGCTTAATGCGAGATTTTGATAAAGAACATGGCTTTAGCCCCAATCTACTGCATTTAAACCAACACCATTGTGCCTATCTAAAATCATCTTTTGATCCGGACTTAACACTACATAAAATAATGAATATACTGGGTATGGAAGTGATGATTGATCAGGAAGTGATTCATCCCTATACGTCCTGGTCTCATTGTGTATCCCGTGCTGTTTGCTAATTTAAAATTTAGTGTGTATAGCAGCGCAAAGATGGCCTGAATTGTGTAACGAGATCGTGCCCCTGACCTAAAATATTAAACACTTTTAACATCGCAACGCGTGGATAGTCATTGTTAAAGTGTCTATCAATCGCCATCATATCGACCAGTAATTGCAATGCTGGCGTGTATTCTTTATTTAAGATATAAAAAGCCGAAAGCTGCTGAATTAAATCAAGATTCTTTGTTTTAGTTTTAGATTCAACTTGTTCAATCAATTCGTCAACATCGACAATACTGTTTGCTATTACTAAAAAACTTAACTCGTCTTCCAGCATAGAGATTTCAGTAACGGCTTTTATTGAATCAGGTAGTGAGGCTAGCAATGTCAGTGCTTCATCAAAACGTTGTTCATGCTTCAATAATTTGCACAGTGCAACAGGTAAATTGCTGTTTTCCGGGTCATCCATAATTGCATCAGAAATCATTTTATAGGCTTGCTCATGATGGCCTTGCGAGTATTGCGCAATGGCATCGGCTAATGCCTGGTCGGAATCTTTAGCAATATATTTATGCAGGCTGCGGTTAAGATCAGTTTCGGACTGGTATCCATGCAAGGTTTCAACCACTTGACTATTTCGAAAAAGTTTTAAGGTTGGCACGCTGGTTATACTGTATTGTTTCGGAATTCTAAATTCTGATTCCGTATCAATATTAACTAAAAGCAAACGACCATTATAATGATGGACTAACTTATCAAGTATCGGATATTGGCGTAAACAGGGTCCGGCCTTTTTTGACCAGAAATTTACAAGCACTGGCCCTTGCAAAGAATTTTCCAGCACTAATTTTTTAAAATTTTCTGAATTAGCAGCATGTATATATTCGGATTCAATCGACTCTATCATATTCTAACTCTAGTGAATTTGTGGCATGTCGGTTTGTTCAAAATATTCCTGCATAACGTCACAAACAGCTTGCGGGTAATTCAAACGTACCATTTCCGACATCCCTTCTTTAAAAAACCCTGGTGCATCAAGTGGCAGTGCCTTTATCAAACTGGCAAACACATTTCGCATTGTTGCAACGTCATTCGTTCGGGTTGCGACGATGCCACGATTAATATTAAGTATTCGCCAGGGTCGGTGCATATTCGTTACTTCGATATCCTGCTTTATCATATCGCTACTGGCATCGGCTATTTCACCCATAAAGGCAGCTAAAGCAATAAGCTGCTCTGGCTCCTGAGTAGCATTAGCCACTTGAGCAAGCGCATCCACAATCGGTTCAAGCAGGTTAATATAACCATCATGCTGAATCACCCAATCAGCTATCACCAAGGCAACTTGTCCTAGATTAAGTTTTTCTTGCGACAATTGAAGTGCATCAGCTTTAAGCATTAATTTTTCTAATAAAGACAGGCCATGCTCACCTATATCACTGATATCATTCACAACAAAATCTGTGCGTTTAGCTTCTACACCTTCAACAATATCAAAAAACTGATTCATTGCCGTTATTGTTATCTCTAGCGGCTCTTCATTTGACGCCATCGCTGATGCACTAGCCAACATGGCCTCGTTAAATCGGTCGCTTAAGCCCGCAAAATTAGCGCGTGCTTCGGCAATACTGGTAATTGATATTTCCATTTCAGATTTTCACTCTTTATCTAAACGCAATTATACCAGTATACTCGTATATGGGCACACCGACATAAACATGAAACTTCTCATTCTAATTCATGTTTTTCTTTATTCGGCAGAATTTGCCCTGCACAGGTTATATCTAGCCTGAATACGTTATAATAGGCACACAGATTATACGCCTTATGAATTACTTTTTATTGGTATCAAAATGACCGTGACACATATTCATCCGCCCAACCATTCTACTGAAAACATGGACGCCCCCTTTCAAATATTTTTTACCAAAGCAGATGCCATTCAGTCTCTTGATCGAGACAAGCTTATAACCATTATTAAATTTGCACCCGAATTACCAACAACTAAAGAAACGCTTTCGGAGGACTTTCATATACCACTTAAGACTTTTTCAGATCCTGAACAATCAGAAGTTTGGCTTGCTCGCGATAAACTCATCAGCGGAACAGACGGTGATATTGAATTTCGAAAAAATAATGAACTACTGTTTGGCAAAATCTGTCTCGATGAGTCTCGCTTTAGCTGCTTTGAAGACTGCAGCAACTACGCTTATTCCTCTATTTTAAACTTACTGGAACAAAAAGAATTTCCCAATATTATTCGAATCTGGAATTATTATTCAGATATCGTAAAAATTGAAGATGAGCTGGAACGCTATCAGGCATTTTGCGTCGGACGCTACAACGCCTATCAAAGCATAACGGAATTTGAACGACTATTACCTGCAGCAACAGCGATTGGTACACCGGCTGGAAAATTTATTATTTATTTTCTAGCAACAACCAAGGCCGGTGTTCAGGTTGAAAACCCGCGACAAATAAGTGCCTATCATTATCCAAAGCAATATAGTCCTAAAAGTCCATCATTTGCCCGGGCAATGCTGAAACACTGGCCGAATATTAGCCAATTTTTTATTTCCGGCACCGCCAGTATTGTTGGCCATGAAACATTACACGAAGAAAATGTTTTAATACAGCTTGATGAGATTCTAAAAAACATTGAAGCACTGATTGTGACTGTCCGCGATACCCACCAGCAACCCATACGCGATATAACTGGTTTATCTTTAATGAAAGTTTATATTCGCCATGCAGAACACTATAAAATGATTAAAGAGGCTTTAGAACATCGTGTTGGAAAAGATGTCGCGGTTATTTATTTACAGGGCGATATTTGCCGTGTGAACTTATTGCTGGAAATTGAAGCCTATGCACAACTTCATCATTAAGAGCTGTTGAGCTTATATTTCAGTTTTCACGCTTCAACCAGCCTGCTACGGCTTGCAAGGGAGCCGGATCATTCATGCTGCTCACCCATGCAACAACAGCATAACGTTTTGCAGCAATATGTTGTTTTAGTTTTGGCATACTTAATTGCCAGTATTTATCAGCCGAATGTTTGCCCGTATAAGCCAATACAACGAAGTTGTGTTTAGCCTTACGGCCTTCATTTTCACCTGCGGTAATATTAACAAGCATACCCATACCTAAAATAGCTAAATTCATTTTTAAATCATCAGCATTAGAAATTTCGGATTTATAGCTAGCTTCAATTTTATCGCCCGCTACTTTAACGGTTAACAAGCCCTTATCTAATCCCTTTACCTGTGGATATGAATTTAAAAAACCCTTACGCCAGACTCGACCATTCACAATAAATGCCGGCGTATAAACTGTTCTTACATACTTTAGTTTTGCGTAACGATATTGACGTGCGCTAAATTCTGCTTGTGCAAAAACATCTTTCCAGCCAATATAATTCCAATAATCAACATGAAAAACAATCGGAATATACTTATCCCAAAGTTTTTCATTGGTTATAAATTTATTGATATATTCTTCAGCAGACGGGCAGCTACTACAGCCTTGTGAGGTGAATAATTCTATAAAAATAGCTTGCTTGTTTTTACTCGACAAGACGATCTCTTGCGCAAATAAATAATTTGAAAATAAAAACAGATAAATTATGAATAGGGTTTGAAGCAGCCTCATTGCTATAGACTAGTTTGAATTATTAACAAAACTATCACAGAAACAGAAGCTAGGTCTCTTCTCCCGCTATAGAAGGCCAATGATTTTATAACAGTTCAAGCCAACGGTAAAAATAGAATAAATTTATGGACGAAGTAATGGCGCTTCGACTTCAAGGCGCTTTTCTTTTCCAAGCAGCTGCTCTATAAGAGATAAGCTAAAATCCATTGCCGTTCCAGGGCCTCGTGAGGTAACAATATTGCCATCGATAACCACACTATTTTCCGTATAATTTGCATCTGCAATATCACATTCATCAAGGCTACCGGGGTAACTTGTAAAAGTTTTTCCATTAAGCAGACCTGCCGCTGCAAGTGCTTTAGGCGCAGCACAGATGGCAGCTAACAATTTATTATCAGCTGCCATGGATTTTAATTTACTTTGAATTCTTTTGTCATTTTGTAAATGGTCTGCACCGGGTAAACCACCAGGTAATACCATTAAATCAAATGCCTTATCCATAACAGCATCAATGGTTGTGTCCGGTAAAAGCACCATACCCCGACTTGCTATTACAGGGCTGGCATCTAAGCCCACAGTAGTAACCTTCATGCCCGCCCGCGTGAGTAAGTCGGTAACGGTGACCGCTTCAAGCTCTTCGCAACCTTGTGCTAAAGGCACAAGAACGCTTAGTTGTTTTGCTGACTCGGATTTATTTGCCATTGGCTTAGTTCTGCTGGTCTTGATTTTACTGGTTGTTGTTTCACTGGTATTGTTTTATTTGGTACTAATTTTGCCTCTATTAATTTTTGTGGTAGTGATATTTTTTTACTCAATTGCTCTTGCTCTAATTTAATTTTAGCGGCACGTTGTACGCGATATTGCTGACGTATTTTTAATAGTTTAGTCATATAAACAAATTTATAGCCTTGTCGCTTTGCTTTTGGCAACCACTGTTCCAGTACTTTCATCGTTTCGGGAAATGGGTGTGCAATAACAACCACACTGCCTCGCCGCCTGGCAACAACCATCACCTGCTGTAGTTGCTGCTGCATTATTTTTGGTGACAAATCATGGTCTACAAAAATATCTCGTGTTTCGCTACGAATACCAAATTGGCGAGCGGCATTTAGAGCCTGACTATTCACCGAGGTACGACTATCGACGAAATAAATTTCTTTTTCTGATAATTTTTCCATTAACCAGGTCATCTGTTCTGTTTGCTGTGTTAACAAACTGCCCATATGGTTATTCACACCTTTGATAAACGGAATAGCGGATAGATTGTGTTTTAATTCTAAATCAAAAATGGCTTTAGGCATTTCCAGGGTCAAGCCGCCAGGACCAAGCTCCTTACCATTAGTTGCTTCCATAGGGATATGCAACATAATTTCTTTTTGTTTGCTATTGGCCATATTCGCTAATTTTCGAGCATGTGGCGCATAGGGCAAAAAAGAATAGGTAATGTCTGCAGGTAAGTTAATTGCACGCTTACCTGATTGATATCGGTAACCCATATCATCAATAATAAGAGCAATATAATACTGAGGAGAAGACTTAGTGCTTGCCGAGATGCGAAGCTTATTATTTTGTTGAATAGAACGAGAATCAATGCGTTCTGCTATCGGCTCTGCCGCGACAGAAGCCGATACACCAAAACACACTGTGATTAATGCCACAAACAACCGCATAACTATTTCCAGTTTAGAGAAGTAACTACTAATGACTAGCGCCCAGAAGAGCAGAATCTTTAATTTAAGGTCGGCTATTTATGCCATGCCTTTAATTGCAGCGCGCATCACCACTATACACCTATTTTGGAGATTAATGCGAGGCACGGCCAGCTAATAAATGTAAGCCCTTAAGTAAGTTTAATGCCTCATACAAAGGATAATCACGGCTCGCTAATGGCTTCTCTTTTTTATCTTTAGATTTTTTATCTTTAGATTCCTTACCTTTGGTATTTTCATTTTCGACATCTGGGTTCTTGTCGTTAACTAGGTGGCCTTTGAGATCTGCTTCTTTTATGTACTTACCGCCCTCTTTTTTAATATTCACTCTAATATTGCTTAGCATGATATCCGGGGTTATGCCTTTAGCCTGAATGGTGCGGTCATTTGGCGTGTAATAACGGGCTGTTGTCATTTTTAAAGCGGTGTTATTACCTAGTTTTACGATAGATTGCACGGAACCTTTACCAAAGGTTTGTGAGCCCATAATAACAGCGCGTTTATGGTCCTGTAATGCGCCCGCAACAATCTCCGATGCGGATGCTGAGCCACCATTAACCAGAACAACTAATGGAATACCATTAATTCTATCGATGGGTGTTGCCTGGAAGCTATGCTGGTTCTCGATATGACGGCCCCGAACGGAAACAATTCCACCTTCGGTTATAAAGGTATCAGATACTGCGACGGCGGCATCTAACAAACCACCGGGGTTATTACGTAAATCCAGTACCATGCCTTTTAAACCGGTCTTTTTATTTTCCTTCTTAAGCTTATCAATCGCTTTTATTAAATCTTCACCGGTTCTTTGTTGAAATTGCGTTATACGAATATAGGCGTAGCCTTCTTCTAAGGTGCGAGACTTAATACTTTTAACCCGAATTTTGTCACGCACGACGGTTACTTTAAAGGGCTTGTCCACGCCTTCACGAGATACCATTAAATCAATGGGCTCACCGGGTTTGCCACGCATTAATTTTACGGCTTCGTCCAGCACCATGCCTTTAACAGGTTTTTTATCCAGGCGAATAATCAGGTCGCCGGCTTGAATGCCAGCACGTTGTGCCGGTGTGTCGTCGATAGGGGAAATAACTTTGACGAAACCATTTTCCATTCCAACCACAATACCCAGGCCACCGAATTCGCCTTTGGTACCCACGGTCAGTTCTTTAAATTCTTCACTGTCGAGAAATGATGAGTGAGGGTCCAGACCGCTAAGCATGCCGCGAATGGCATTGGTTAATAAGGTTTTATCATCAATCTTTTCGACGTAATTTTCTTTTATTTTGCCAAAAACTTCGCTTAAGGTTCGAATATCATCAAGCGGAATGCCGTCATAGGCGCTATTGACGCTCTTATCGGCAAAAACGCTTTGACCCAACGCTAATATGACACCCAAAAATAAACCAAACATTAAAATCAATAAGTTACGTGCATTCGCTTGCATTTTTTAATCTCTTGTTAAATATTAAATGATTGTTCTAAAACTTGCGCCAGGCCCTTATTATCGGGCTCGACCTTGAGAAAAGAACGATTAGAATCAAAACCTTACCTTAATAGATATTACCTTAAATTTGCTAACTGTCCACTGTTTTAGTCACAAATTCGACCACGGTATGAGTGCTGCTAGCCACGCCGTACTTTCCGACACCAGATTTTAGGATTAGTTGGTATGCCATTATGCCGAATCTCAAAGTAAAGCCCCGCCCTGGCTTGACCACCGGTATTGCCGACACTGCCAATAATTTCGCCCTCATCGACCCAGTCACCGGTCTCTTTGTTCAACGTTTCATTCTGGCCATATAAACTCATATATCCGTCACCATGATCAATAATCATCAACAGACCATAGCCTCGCAGCCAGTCGGCATAGGCCACCCGGCCATGCGATATTGCGCGCACATTATTGCCTTGCCGAGCCTTGATAATAACGCCGTTCCATTTCACTTTTGCGCGTTTTCTTGGTCGACCAAATAAAGCATTCACCTTACCTAGGGCCGGCCAGTACAACTTACCGCGCAATGAAGCAAAGGGTTGATGCTTGCCTTGTTCGACCAGGATTTCCGGCATGCTATCGGTAATAACATTTAAAACCCGCTCCAGCTGTTTTTCATTTTCCAGCATTTGCTGCAAGTCGCTGTCTTTTGTTTTAATTTCTTTTGCCAGCTTTGCAATAACAATGGCGCGCGCTTTATAGCTTGACTCAAGTTGTTTTTTCTCGGCAAGTTGTTGCTGCTTTAAACGCTGCAAGGTCTTTGCTTCACTGCGAATACGCTTTTTTATTTGCGCCAGACTAACCAGTGTTTTTGTTGATATATCAATGCGCTCGGAGCGCGCCTGATTAAAATATTCATAGTAGGTTAATACCCGGCCAATGGCATTCGGATTTTCCTGGTTAAGTAGTAACTTTAAATATTCCTGCTTACCAATCGTATAGGCTGTACTCACCTGCTGACCCAGTAACTCACGTTGCAGGGCAAGGTCTTTATTTAAGGCTCGACGCTGCTGTTGCAATTTTCGTAAACGTTTATTCTGGTATCGAAGTTTACGCTTTAACTGTTTTAAATTTACTACCCGCTTACTAATATTAATTTCAGTGGCATGCAGCTCCAGGCGAACCTTATCTTGTAAACTGCGCACTTCATTCAGCTCATCACGAATTGCTTTTATTTTATTTTTTAGTTCGTCTAATTCGCCCTGACGTTGTTGTTGCTCATCTTCATCCAGGCTATCAGCAAAGGCATAAAAACTAGCGACATTAAAACTGATACTCACCAGTATAAAAATGAATTTAATATATTTAGACAACATTTTATTTTAATTTTTTAACCATAATTTTGTGCGCAATACCAGCATCCAGAAATTCTACACCTTGACAACTAAAACCATGTTTTTGATAAAAACCGATGGCTGTTGTCTGCGCGTGTAAATACACACAGGATAAATTATTCTTCTCTGCAACCTCTAACAATGCTAACAAAATTGCGCTACCAATACCTTGTTGGCGGTAATTTTTTAGTACCGCCATTCGGCCAATATGACCATCTTTTTTTATACGGCCAGTTGCAACCGCACTGTTCTCATTATTCAATACGATGATATGCTGCGCCGATTGATCAAACTCATCCCATTCCAGTTCTTCCGGGACTTTTTGCTCCTCAATAAAAACGCAGCGACGTATAGCGCCAAGCTCACCTCGGTGAGTTTTCCAGCAGCATAATTTAATAACAAAGTTTTGCATGTGAGAGCAAGAGTAACGTCTTTAACTATCAAAAATCGAGCGATTTTTCAGGCAGGTCGTTTATCAGGTGCAAAGTTTGCGATTAACCAATCATGGAAGTCCGTTGAATTAAGTGGCTCACAGAAGAAAAAACCTTGCATGACATCAACATCAAGCAAACTTAAGTCATCTATTATTTTTTGAGTTTCGACGCCTTCAGCAACCACTTCACAATTTAAGTTATGTCCAAGCTCAATAATTGTTTTTACAATGGCAAGGTCATTACTACTATTGTGCATATCCAGAATAAATGATTTGTCTATTTTTAATGTATCAATCGGTAAATTTTTCAAATAGTTGAGCGATGAAAAACCGGTACCAAAATCATCAATAGCCAATCTTAGGCCCATTTCTGAAAGCTGATCCAATATTTTTCGACCACGACTTAAATCATGCATAAGTGCTGTTTCGGTAATCTCAAATTCTATTTTTTCTGCTGCCAGATTTGCATTATTTAAAATATCCTTAACTTCGTTGGACAAAGAAAAGTCCTGTAAACAATATGTTGATAAATTTATATTCACGCCAAAGTTGTAACCCTGCCGCTTCCATTTTTTATAATCTTCTATTGCAAACTTCAGCACTTGCATAGTTAGCTGACGAATTAAACCCATCTGCTCAGCCATAGGAATAAATTCGTCGGGTAAAATAGAGCCCAGCTCGTGGTGATGCCAACGCGCCAGCACCTCGGCTCTATTAACAGTTTTATCATTACAATTGATCAGCGGCTGATATTCTGCATATATTTCTCTGTTTTCAATAGCAATACGTAAATCGCTCATCAGCCGTAATCGCCGTAGCGTATTTTTATTTTGGGCTGAATCGTATAACGCATAACCCGATTGCGATTTTTTCGCCTGATACATCGCAATATCCGCATGCTGCATCAATTCATCAACCGTAGCGCCATGCTCAGGGTAGGTTGCGATACCAATACTTGCTTTATTCTCCGTAAAAATATTATCAATCTCAAAAGGCGAGTCCATTGACCTTAATATTCGCTCGGCACAAAGAATGGCACCTTCTATATCCGTTGTTGGCAGTAACACCGCAAATTCATCACCGCCTAATCGTGAGATAGAATCCTTACCACGCACAGCCAGCTTCAAACGACTGCTAACGGTTTTTAATACTTCATCACCAAAGTGATGCCCCAGGGTGTCATTTATTTCCTTGAAGCGATCAAGGTCAATTAAAAATAATGAGAAATTTAATTTTTCACGTACCGCTTGCAAGTACAGTTGCTCTAGCCTGTCCTGAAGTAATTTACGATTCGGCAAACCGGTTAAACTGTCATGCAATGCGACATGTTTTAACTGACTATTTTTTTTGTCTAATTGCGTGGATATTCGACGACTTAACCACAGGCTAATCCAAACGGCAATCCAGAGAATAATCATCCCGGTTGTGATTAACCGCAATTTTAATGCTTTGGCAATTTGAATTTCTTCACTTGCAGCCGGTTCCAGCATAATCAGCTCATAACGGTTATCCGGAAGGTTGGTACTTGCCCAATAGTATTCTTTCCCTTTTAGATATATCAAACCATGCTTGTAATAACTCAGGTTAAACTCTTTTAACTGCTCTGAAATACCGGTTAAATCCTGACCCTCTTTTTTTGCAGAGTATAAAATTTTATTATCTTTGCGAATTAATAAGACTGAATTTGGTGTCGAGAATTTTTTCCGCAGCTCATCAAGATATATTTCTGAGACATATTTATTACCTGGTAAAGTCAAACGCTCGGCAACCTCGCGATTGAGATACTGCAAAAAAATAGTCAGCTGCTCACCACGACTTTCGGTAATTTGCCTATAGGCAAGAAAACCAAATACAATTTGGGCAAAAATGGTAATCCCTAAAATAGATACCCATATTTGGGTGCGTAACTTCATTAATCTTTTTCAGCTGTATTCCTGTGGCATGGGCAAGTATTAAAACCAACAATTGAGTACAACGGGCAAAATCTTACCACGGCGATAAACATCATTGCCGCACCAAAATAACCCACAATGTTAGAGCTTAACGGGTCGGAAATAATTGTCTCATCGATAAAGCCAATATAAACGAGTGCAAAACTAAAAATAATTCTTATTAACTGATCTAAACGGCCAACATTTATATTCATAATTTACCCCTGACATTACTTAAAGGTTACTTTGTGTTAAGTGGTAATAATTTATATTTTTTTGCGATTCTTTTAATTGATTCACCCTGTTGCGCACGTTTTATTGTTTCCAGTATATCATTCGATGGATTCAGTGAAGTTACCGCTGAAAGCGTTCTATAAAATGGATAACGCTTAGTTTTTAGATTGTCGGCATTCGCCTCAAGGTTATCAATCCTTATAGCTTTCACATTACTCTTTTTATCAAAAACCCATGTTGAACCGGTATGCCCGATAGCGGTCTCGAATTTTGTTACCAGACTGACCATTTCAGTGGCACTACCAACGTTAATACGTTTTTTAACAAATTTATCAATATTCGGTAATATTGTTTTCCAGTGTCCCGGACGTTTTTTACAGTGTAAGCGTGTTACAACCACAATAGGTTTATTCCAGCCACCCACTACTTGCCAGTTTTTTATTTTACCGCTAAAAATTTCACGCACTTGTTCTGTCGATAGGTTTTTTATCGGGTTATTTTTGTTAACTAGAATTAATATTGGCTCGTCTGCGATGGGATAGATTTTTATCTTCTTTTGTTTTAATTCCTGCTCGCTCAACGGGCAACAGACAAAGCCAAAGGCATGATTATCATGGCTATGCTGCTGCGCAACTTTAATACCCGCATTACAGCCCATACCCAGATTAGAGTTTTTACCATAAAGCTGAAGTTTCTTACCGCTAACCGTTTCTAACTCATCTTTTAACTCATCAAAAATAACCCAGGCAAAGTGAGCACCTGCGCCGGTGATTGAGCCAGTTTTTTCAGCAGCCAATGCGGTTGACAAACCAATAACCTGAAAAAGAAAAAGAATGTAAATCACTTTTGATATTTTTAATACGAATACAAACATAACGAATACACACAAAATAGGTAATAAGAAAAAAATCGGCTGGCTTCTAAATAATGACGCTAACATACCGCCCAGAAACGATAAATTTTCATCCTTATTTACTATTTATAGTCGATAAAAGCGATATGTTCTATGTTTATTTTACTGTTGCGAAGGCAGGCTTTATTGAAAAGACCATAAGAAACAGCCTAATCCATCGAAAAAAGCTGACCATGATTGTAAAGCGAAACAATAAATTGTTGCTCCTCTTCATTAAAGCAATTGTTGTCCAAATCCAGGCTGCGTTGCTCACATAATTTTTTAGCAAAATTACGGCTTACTTTATAGTCCTTGCCATCAACAAACAAAAAATATTCTGTGTCTAGCGCATAAAAAGCAAAACGACTAGCAGGGTTACGCATTAATAATAAACAGTGTAATTTTAAGGCTTCGAAACTATCAAATTGCTTAGCTGGCTCAAAAACTAAATCTGTTTTATTGTCACTCACAAACCGTCCAAACCAACGTGCTAAATCAGGATGTTCCGGATCAAGGTATTTTTTAAATTGTGCGCGTATATTATTAATCACGCTTGGTGTTATTTCATTTGGATTTGTTTGCAGTGTTAAATTATTGTCTCGGTAGGTCTTATCCTTTGGAATAGCCTGGCAAAGATAGTCTATAAAATCACTTAGCATTTCCGCTTCTGATGGTGCACGAAAACCAATTGAAAAGCTCAGGCAATCATCAGTTGCTACACCGTAGTGACTAATACCCGGCGGGATATAAATAATGTCGCCCGGTGCCAACAACCACTCCTGTTCTGGGCTAAAATCTTTCTGAATTTTAAGGTCGATATTTGCAATTTGATTTTGCTTATCAACTGGCTGACTATTTAGCTGCCAGCGTCGGTGACCTTGCGCCTGTAAAATAAAAACGTCGTATTGATCCAGGTGTGGGCCAACCGTTCCACCTTCAGGGGCAAAGCTAATCATTAAGTCATCAACTCGCCACTCGGGGATAAAACGAAATGCATCAACAATTTGGGCTAGCTCGGGTAAATGTTTTTCGACATCATTAACCAGCAAGCTCCAATGTGTTTGAGGCAGACTGGCAAAAATATTTTCGTCCATAGGCCCATTAATCAGTTGCCATGGATGTTCACCTCCTTTTTCGATAACAATACGAGAATGCACATCTTCTTCACAAGCAAGACCCGCGAGCTCTTCTGCACTAATAGGTGAGGTGAAATTTTTAAAGCCTTGTCGAATAACAAGCGGGCGTTGTTGCCAGTATTCTTTTATAAATTGTTCTGCGCTTATATCGCCAAGTGGGCTGATGGAATTTGAAATGTTATTCGTTTCCATATCAAGCATATTTATAAAAAGTTGTTTACCGTGCTCGGAGTGATTAACGCCATTATATTAAACTCGATTGCTCATCATCCTGCTTCGGCTTAACCAGTGAACGCCCCAACATTTCGCTAGGTTGCTCAATGCCCATAAGATATAGCATCGTTGGTGCAATATCTGACAACGCACCCGTGGTTTCTAACTCTGCTTCTCGCCCTATATATAGGAGTGGCACAGGATTAGTTGTATGCGCTGTATGTGCCTGGCCAGTTTCAACATCGAGCATTTTTTCTGCATTGCCATGGTCGGCGGTAATTAAAATTTCACCGCCTGCTTCCTGCACGGCTTCAACTACTTCGGCCACACATCGGTCGACGGTTTCGATTGCCTTTACGGTTGCATCAAAATTACCGGTATGGCCAACCATATCAGGGTTGGCGTAGTTACAAATAATAACGTCGTACTTATCACCTTTAATGGCCTCAACTAATTTTTTAGTCAGTTCTGATGCGTTCATTTCTGGCTGTAGATCGTAGGTTTTAACATCAGGGGATGGCACTAGAATTCTATCTTCAAATTCAAACGGTTCTTCACGGCCACCATTAAAAAAGAATGTTACGTGCGCATATTTTTCTGTTTCGGCTATACGCAACTGACGCATGCCTAATTTGGAAATGTAATCGCCAAATACATTTTTTAATCGTTCTGGCGGGTAGGCAACCGGCACATCATATTGAGAATTATATTCTGTTAAACAGACAAACTGCCCTAACTTAGCGACATTGCCCCGTTCAAAGGCATCAAAGTCAGGCTCAATAAAAGGCCGAGTAATTTGACGTGCCCGGTCGGAACGAAAGTTCATAAACACCAGTACATCGCCGGTTTGTATTTGCACCGGCACCACACCTTTAGTATGAATAGCTGTGGCCTTAACAAATTCATCACTTTCATCACGCGCATAAGCCATTTTCAATGCTTCATGTGCCGTTTCAGCTGAATACTCTGCACTGCCATGAGCAATAACATCGTAAGCTTTTTTGATTCTTGGCCAACGGTGGTCTCGATCCATCGCATAAAAACGGCCGGTAACAGACGCGAACTGCCCACCACCTAATTCATCCAGTTTTGCCTGCATTGCGTCAATGGAGGCAAAAGCACTTTTGGGTGGCGTATCTCGACCATCTAAAAAGGCATGCAGATAAACATTTTGCACACCGGCTTTTACGGCTAATTCCATCATCGCGTGTAAGTGTTCTTCGTGACTATGCACGCCACCCGGTGACAATAATCCCATCAGATGAACGGCCTTACCCGTCGATTTTGCCTTTTCAACGGCATCAACCAGGGTTTGATTTTTGAAAAAAGAACCGGTTTTAATCGAGCGGCTCACTCGGGTGTATTCTTGATAAACAACCCGACCGGCACCTATGTTTAAATGCCCAACCTCGGAATTACCCATCTGGTCAGCCGGTAGGCCAACCTCAGCACCCGAACCACGCAAGGTTGCATGTGGATATTCAGCACAAAACTTATCAAGATTTGGCTTATTTGCGGCGGCAATCGCATTATGTTCAACCACATCGGTCAGACCGAAGCCGTCCATAATAACAAGCACCATTGGCTTTGAATTCAATGACATAGACTCTTTTACACTATAAAATTAATAACATTCAAATAAACATACTGACCTTATAAACTAGGGTCAATAATGACAAAATTCAATTGAGATCGACAGAAAATTAAAATTTAATAAACCTTGCAATTTCACTGTTCACTTAAAATAACAGTAAAAAAAGCAAATTAACCCTTCTCAAACGGTACATAATTGTATAATGTTTTAATAATAAAGGGCAGTCAGCAAATTAATTAATTTCTAAGTTAATTTCCAGTCAATTTCTGGCATTGCACGATAAAAATAATCCTATTTTAATTTTATCTAAGTTTGGGCGGGACAGCATGAGCGATACAATACTAGACACTTTAATCACCCGAGATGAGGACATTGACCGAGCATCGCGCTCCCTCAAGGCCATGTCACACCCACTTCGCCTTAAGATATTATGTACTTTAGGCGACCGCGAAATAAGCGTACAGGATATTGTCGAACATGTCGGCACATCACAAAGTAATATTTCTCAACACCTTGCTATTTTACGCGACAAAGGCATTCTGGACTCACGCAAAGATGCTAACCGTGTTTACTACCGTGTTGACGACTCACGTACTCTGAAACTTATCGGCTTAATGCGCGAAGTTTTTTGCAGTTCGGAGCCTTAACTCCCAGAAACCTAGCCCTGAGTTGCCCCAGCCCCATAGCACCTCCAAGATAAAGCAAAATTGTAAATAGTCAGCCAAATAGTCTTTGTAAAAAACGACTAATTTTTTCTTTTATTATTCCAATCGTTTTCTACGCTTGTATGATTTATACTCCTAGTATTAGCATAAGGATGTAACTTTGTAATAAGCTGGAAGCTTTTAATTTCTTATCAACCTTAGTTTATCAACCCTAGTGAACCCCATGAACGAATATATCGAATTTACGAATAACCACCCCATCCTTGTCGGCGGTTTCTTCGCCATCCTGACTTTGTTGGTCTTTAATCTTTTTGGTAGCCGCATGCGCGGTTACAATGTCGCTTCACCCGCCGATGCGACCACCCTGATTAATCGCAATGATGCCGTTGTTATCGACGTACGAACCGATAAGGAATTCAACGAGGGGCATATTGTTAATTCCATTCATATCCCGCAAGCCAGTGTTAAAGAGCGCATTGCAGAACTTGAAAAATACAAACTCAAGCCCATAATAGTAAGTTGTCGCACTGGTCAACGCTCCGGCCAGGTTTGCAGCACCCTGAAAAAACAGGGCTTTGAACATGCCTATAACCTGGCAGGTGGCATATCAGCGTGGCAAAGTGCAAATTTCCCGCTGACTAAAAATTAACAGCAGAGTAAGTTAACAACAGAAACTATTTTTACCAAAGAGAGATTATGTCTAAAAATGTAGAAATCTATTGCAGCCAATTTTGCGGCTATTGTCACCGAGCTAAAATGTTACTTGAAAACAAGGGGATCGAATACAACGAAATTTCTGTTGATAACAACATGGATAAACGCCAGGAAATGGTTAACCGCAGTGCCGGTGTAACCAGTGTGCCACAAATTTTTATTGAAGATGAGCATGTCGGTGGCTGCGACGACCTCTATGCGCTCGAAACACAGGGGCTGCTCGACGAAAAACTTGGCCTAACCGCCTGAAGCAAAACTTAAAAATACCTTGTTATGTCAAATCTACATATTGTTTGCCCACACTGCCATAGTACCAACCGCTTAGCCGAAGAACGGCTCAGCGCCACGCCCCAATGCGGCAAATGCCATCAGGCTTTGTTTAGCCGGCAGCCTGTCGTACTGAATGCCAGTAACTTTAAGCAACATATTGACCGGTCAGATATTCCCACCGTTGTCGATTTTTGGGCGCCTTGGTGTGGTCCCTGTAAAGCAATGGCTCCGGTTTTCGAGCAAGCCGCTGGCCAACTCGAACCCCATTTTCGTCTGGCAAAGGTTGATACCGAGGCCGAACAACAACTTGCGCAGCAATTTCAAATTCGTAGCATTCCGACACTTGCTCTATTCAAGCATGGACAGGAAATTAAGCGCCAGCTAGGCGCGATGGATCTGGCTAGTCTGATAAACTGGGTTAAAAGTTAAACACTAGGCCGCTCAGCAATTTTACACCCCAACTACTTTTTTAAAGGGCTTGTAAAGAAATTCACATTAAAAGCTGGTAAAATAGACGCTTCTTTCACTTTTACCGAGTTTTAATATCATGGCCGAAGAAGATACACAAAAATTAAACCAGGAAGAAGATTCACAGAATCTTGCTATCCAGAAAATTTACACTAAAGATGTTTCATTTGAATCACCGAACAGCCCCTTTGCCTTTCAGGATGACTGGAGCCCAGAAATCAGTGTTGACCTGAATACAGACGGACAATCACTGGAAAACAATAACTTTGAAGTTATTTTAAAAGTGACTGTCACCGCCAAAAACAAAGATAAAACAGTTTTTCTAGCCGAAGTGCAACAAGCCGGTATTTTTCAATTAACCGGCTTCGATGACGAGCAACAAAGTTTTATTATTGGCAGTTACTGCCCCGGTACATTGTTCCCATATGCACGAGAAGTTATTTCCAGCATGGTCACCGATGGTGGCTACCCACCTGTTGTGCTCGCACCGGTTAACTTTGAAGCCCTTTATCAGGAACACCTTAAGAAAAATGCGGCCAATAATGGCGAACCCGCTCAAACGCATTAAACTTTAACGGATAATCCAATATTGTGAGTAACCATCGCTACGCTGTTCTCGGTGCCGGATCCTGGGGAAGTGCTCTGGCGATGCTACTCTCAAATAATGGCCTGGACACTTGCCTGTGGGCACATAAAAGCCAGCATGCAATTACTTTACAAAAAGATCGCGCTAACCAGCAACACCTTGGTGATCTAAAGTTTCCAGAATCCCTCGCTATCAGTGACGACCTTGCAACAACGGTAAAACATGCCTCACATATTTTAATCGTTGTCCCCAGCCATAGCTTCCGCTCAATGTGCCAAACATTGGCACCATTACTCCAATCGCATCACAAAGTTGCCTGGGCATCTAAAGGTTTAGAAACAGGAACCTGTAAGCTACCTCATCAAATTGCCCTTGAAGAGCTACCCGCTGCAACACCACTCGCGGTTTTATCCGGGCCAACTTTTGCAAAGGAAGTAGCGCAAGGCTTGCCGGGGGCAGTGACTATCGCATCAGCCAATAAAGATTTTGCCCTTGAGTTAGCAAACGACTGTCACTCTAAATACTTTCGCGCCTATACTTCAAGCGACATCGTTGGCGTAGAAACAGGCGGAGCAATAAAAAATGTAATGGCCATCGCAGCCGGTATTGCCGACGGACTCGGCTTTGGCTCCAATAGCCGTGCCGCCTTAATTGCTCGCGGTGTCGCCGAAATGATGCGCCTCGGCTTAAAACTCGGCGCACAAAAAGATACCTTTATGGGCTTAACCGGTTTAGGCGATTTAGTCTTAACCTGTAGCGATAATCAATCGCGTAATCGCCGCTTTGGTTTAGCGCTGGGTAAAGGTAAAACTCAGCAACAAGCACTCGATGATATTCAGCAAGTTGTTGAAGGCCGCTCTACCGCAAAAGCCGTTTTCCAACTGGCGCAAGACCATAAAATAGAGATGCCCATTACCGAACAGGTTTATAAAGTTTTATATGAAGAGCTAGACGCTAAAGTTGCAGCAAAAAACCTGATGCAACGCGCTGTTCGTGAAGAGACTGATAGCTAAAAGATTCCTTTCGCTTCGCTATTCTAAATCCGCAATAATAATTGCGTATCACTTTAATGTTCCAGCGTTAAATTCAATGTTTGAAACTGAATCATTACAAGCCTTCCATTGCATTTAAAACATGCAAGCTGCGTGGCAGCCTTGCTGTGTCGACCCTATATAGAGAAGATTGCCGCGCTATCGCTCGCAATGACTGCATTTTGTCATTGCGAGCGCAGCGAAGCAATCTTAATGAGCACATGCACAAAAAAACAGATTGCGCACTCACTTTGTTTATTCGTCGGAAAATTTCAAGAGTTTCTCTTTAGCAGCATCATACTCACTCCCGCTTATCCCGCCTTGTTCATGTATTCTACGAATCGTTTTTAATTCACCTGCTCGCTGTTTTTGTAATTCCAGGCCTAAAGAATCAAAACGTTTCTGAGATTGTTTTTGAATGGCTGCAATAAATTGTTTAAATTCTTTTTTATTTGGTAAACCATTATAAAATCGAACCAAAGGCACTTTAGTATGCCGCGCTACAAATATGCGCTCATATTGGGTTAACATTAAAAAGATAATAAGACTGATTAAAGTTAAAATTGTGCTAACAGCCAGATAACCTATTTTATTTTCTAATATTAAAAAATCCAGCGTTGGCGTTAAATATAAAATCAGGCTCAAGTTTAAAAAAATAATAAAACTTACTAAAGACTTAATAGCAAAAATAAAATTACCGCGAATTTTTGGATCAAGCACAACAACATCAATCACATATTCTTTATAATTTTTTAAGCCTTTACTAACAACGTTTAATGTTGTGTTATCTTTAAAAAGAAAATAACGCTCGCCAGAAAATAATTTTTTTTGTTTTAATTCCAGCTTCATAATAATAACTACTTAATTAACCTGAATTCGGGATAACAAAGATTACGTCATTCCTGTGTGATTTTGGCGGGAATGAGACGCTATGTCTTAGCCACTCTGGTAACGGAACAGCATAGAATTTCTAATCCCGAACTCAGGTTAATTAACTACTGCCTGAAAAGTCACACTGTCGCCACGCTTCATACACAAGTATCGCTGCCGTGTTCGATAAGTTCAAGCTGCGGTTATCCGGTTGCATCGGTATTCGTAGTACAAAATCGTGACCGAGTTCTGATAATAACGATTTAGGCAGGCCACGTGTTTCCGGGCCGAACAAAAAGGCATCGCCAGCTTTAAATTGCGAATCGTAAACACTGCACTTACCGTGGGTCGACAAAGCAAAAATCCGTTGCGGTTTGGCACGTTGCTGATAATCTGCAAAATTCCGGTAACGCTGAATATTGGCAAACTCATTATAATCCAGTCCCGCACGACGCAGGCGTTTGTCATCCATTTCAAAACCTAACGGTTCAATTAAATGCAACTGACAGCCGGTGTTGGAACAGAGCCGAATAATATTTCCCGTATTAGGTGGAATTTCTGGCTCGAATAAAACAATATGAAACATAATTATTTGTTCACTGCTGTAACCTTAAAAATAAAAAAGGGCTTTTTTGATACCACTATTTGAATGACAAACAAAGGACTTCACCTTATAAATATGAAAATAGTATCAGCTCGTCATTGCGAGCGATAGCGTGGCAATCTTCTTTATCTGAGGCTCGAACTAGCAAGATTGCCACGCTATCGCTCGCAATGACCAAGGCTACAGTGTTATTTTTAACAACATTAATAAACAAACTGAACAATAACCTTTATACCAGGCTCTTTACAATGCTAAATATACTATTAGCCATTACCTTTCCATGCCTGCTTCACTCAGTGTTTTTTTGATAGGTGAAAGGATGTACTCTAAAACTGTTCGGGTTCCAAGCTTAATTTCGGCAGTAACTTGCATACCAGGTCGTAACAAAAATTTTCTATTATCGCGTTCAAGATATTGTTTATCTAAAGTAATCATCGTTTTGTAACCTGAGGCAAGCTTAGTATCTACGCTATCTTTTGTGCTTGCTCCAGCACTAACATATTTGACCACTCCATCTATCATGCCATATTTTTGAAACTGGTAGCTCATTAATTTTATCCGAGTGTCCTGCCCTGCACTTATAAAACCTATATCCTGGTTATCAATATAAACCTCGGCCAATAATGGTTCGTTTACAGGCACAATATTCATTAAAACCGTGCCTGCCGGTACAACAGAGCCCTCGGTATGAATAGCAATATCTTTTACAAAGCCATCTTGCGGTGCCTTAATCTTCATCAAACGATTTCGATAGTCCTGCTGCTTCCAATCCTGGCTCAACTGACCAAGACGTTGCCTTAAAGCCAGCTTGTCATCCAGTAATTTATTCTTATGCTGCGACTTTAATTCGTTTAATCCTCCCTTTATCTCTTTTATTCGTTCTTGCAAGGCCTGAATGACATATTTCTGTGCCCTAAAATCCTGTTCTGCGCCTATACGAATACGCTGTTTTTCCAATATAGCCAGCTTTGTGACGTAGCCTTTCTTACCAAGTTTGACAACAGCCTCTTCATTTGTTTTATGAATCGGTAAGGTTTCTTCCAGTTTTTTATAAACCTCTCTTGCTGCAGCCAGATCCTGCTTACTTTTATTTAATAAAGCCCTTTGCTGCACAATAGAAAATTTATATGACTCGCGTCGTGCCTCGTACTGCCTGTAGACGGTATGAAATAGTTCATCTTTCTCACTACTACTTTGTTTAAAGAGGCTGCCTTCTAATTCGGCATTAACACTGCGTAACATAATTTTTGTGATAACTAATTCATAGCGTAATTTTTCTGTATCGGCTTCAGATAATTGCGTGTCCATTAGCATAATGGCTTGCCCAGCTTTAACTAAATCGCCATCATGAACTAATATTTTGGAAATTCGCCCACCCTCAAATGGCTGTGCTATTTTTATCCGCGATTGTGGCACAAGCCGGCCTTCTGCTCTTGCAACAATGTCTAATTGCCCCAGAACAGACCACATAACCAGTAAAAATACCAGAAGAAGTAAAATATATAACACCACCCTCGGCAGTGGCAAGGGTGGTG
The DNA here is from genome assembly GCA_964504295.1 of uncultured Thioalkalispiraceae bacterium. Taxonomy (GTDB): domain Bacteria; phylum Pseudomonadota; class Gammaproteobacteria; order UBA6429; family Thiohalophilaceae; genus SZUA-37. The sequence goes on along the minus strand of CAZDEC010000004.1, from coordinate 3,413 downwards.
CTGTAACAACCTCTAATAGTCGCGGAGAAAAAGCAGTTGTTCCACAACTAGTATTTTGTGCTTTGCTTGCTGACATTGGTTACACCGCCATCCTTGTTCCAAACAAAATTATACTGGACTCACTAACTTTTGATCGGGCAATGAGTTAAAAACCAAACTCGTATTAAAAATATCTGTCTGGCCAAGTCCATATTGATAAGCTATATCACCACCCAAAGTATCACTATCACTACTCGTCAAATGAGTATTAAGCAGTGCGTTAGATATACTCCAGGGGGAATCAGAACCAACACCACCGGTCAGATGATTATATAAACCAATTATATTTCTCAAATCATATTGCACAACACCCTGCCCATTCAGTGGATTGTCTGAGGCCGCAGTAATAAGCTGCAATGTTAAACCACCCTGATAGTTATAATTACTTTCATACCAGGCATCTAATGCTATTACATCATCTGAGCCACCTGCGCCTGTATTATCGCTAACAGTAATAAGCAAATCACCAGCATTTCGCTGTAGAGTAATGTCATCCAAACGAATACCGCCACCTAAAGACAATGTAAAATTAGAATTTAGATCAGCATTGGCTAAATCAATTGCATCATCCCCATCCCCCTTGTTAAACAGGATAATATCGTTTCCAATGCCCGCTTCGTATGCATCATTGCCTAAACCACCAGCAAGAATATCATTACCCTGCTCGCCATAAATAACGTCATCACCTGCTCCAGAATAAACAATATCGTCACCTTGTCGTGCAAAAATAATATCGTTATTAGCGCCTGTTATTATGGTGTCATTTCCATTTGTGCCAAAAACTGTTTGGTCACTACCACTATTCAAAAAGTCGCTTAATACCATCTGCGAACCATCACTAAAAATAAAGGATGAAACAGGTGAGCTTTGGTCAGCGTTTAGTGCAAAGTCCAGGCCTTGATTGCTCTGCTCATTGCCCAGCGCATCAACTAGCCGAATACTTATAATGCTTTGTCCATTAACATCGTTGCTACGTGCTATAATATTTTCTACCAGCAAGCCATCGGCAAAAACTACCTTGTTCACTCCGAGTGTATCGTCGATAGTATCCACGCCAATATTATTATAAATGACGTAAGTATCGTTACCTGTCCCGCCTAGCAACGTGTTGTTACCGATACCACCTGTCAGCGTATCATCGCCAGCTAAACCCGTTAGTGTATTATCGCCGTCATTACCACTTATAAAATTATTTTCGCTGTTGCCTGTACCATTGATGTTTCCGCCACCGGTCAATTGAAGGTTTTCAAAATTATCAGCCAGTGTGTAGCCCAGGTTAGCTTCAACCGTATCCTGCCCGGCATTAACATTTTCATTTAATACATCAAATAGATCATCGACAATATAAGTATCATTACCAAGTCCACCGATTAAAGTATCGGCACCACCGGCACCATCAAGGCGGTTATCACCGTCATTACCGTTTAATACGTTGCTGCCAACATTACCTGTTGCATTAATGTTGTTGCTTCCAGTTAGGGTGAGGTTTTCAACGTTACCCCCTAATGTATAACTAATGCTGGCTTCAACGGTATCGGTACCGGTATTAATACTTTCATTAACGACATCGGTACCGTCATCAACAACATAGGTATCATTACCCAGTCCACCGCTTAAGATATCGGTACCACCAGCACCATCCAGTCGGTTATCTCCGGCATTACCATTTAATACGTTGTTGCCCGTATTACCTGTTGCATCAATGTTGCTATTTCCAGTTAAGGTGAGGTTTTCAACGTTATCCCCTAAGGCATAACTAATGCTGGCTTCAACAATGTCATCACCGGCATTAATACTTTCGTTAACGACATCGGTACCGTCATCAACAACATAGGTATCATTACCAAGACCACCACCTAATGTATCAGTGCCACCTGCGCCATCAAGACGGTTGTCACCGTCATTACCATTTAATACGTTGTTGCCCGTATTACCTGTTGCATCAATATTACTATTTCCAGTTAAGGCGAGGTTTTCAACATTGTTGCCTAAGGTATAACTAATACTGGCTTCAACAGTGTCGGTACCTGCATTAATAGCTTCGTTAACAACATCAGATCCATCATCAACAACATAGGTATCATTACCCAGTCCACCGCTTAAGATATCGGTACCACCGGCACCATCAAGACGGTTATCACCGGCATTACCATTTAGTACGTTGTTGCCCGTATTACCTATTGCGTCAATGTTACTGCTTCCGGTTAAGGCGAGGTTTTCAACATTATCGCCTAAGGTATAACTAATACTGGCTTCGACAGTGTCGTCGCCGGCATTAATACTTTCGTTAACGACATCGGTTGCATCATCAACAACATAGGTATCATTACCAAGCCCACCGATTAAAGTGTCCGTACCACCGGCACCATCAAGGCGATTGTTACCATCGTTACCCGTCAATATGTTGTTGCCAATGTTACCGGCTGCATCAATATTACTATTTCCAGTTAAGGTGAGGTTTTCAACGTTCGCCGATAACGTATGCGTTACTGTACTTAAAACACCGTCAATACCTTCCCCACTTACTTCAACAATAGTGTCTGCATTGTTGTCAATATAATAAGTATCGTTACCTAAACCGCCGGTCATTTGATCGGCACCGATACCACCATCAAGACGATCGTCGCCTTCATTACCAACTAACGTATCATTCCCTGCAAACCCATTTATTTCATCAGCATTGCTTGTGCCAATGAGAACATCATCTAATTCGGTGCCATCAATGCTTGCCGATCCAAGGTCTAGTAATTGCACCGAAGTAAGCGTGGTATCAGTAAAGACAAATTCGTTTACGCTAATGGTTCCCGTTGGGTTAGCTGGGTCGAAGCCTTCTATTTGAATTTCATCACCGCTATTACCAATTTTTATAGTGAGTAAACCGGCACCTAAAACTAACCCAATTTGGCTTGGGTCAAAAGCAAAATCAAAAGTCACGCGGTTGTTACCAGAGTCATTAATAATTGCAACACCATCACCTTGCTTATAAACATAAGTATCTAAACCACTACCACCAATAAGAATGTCAGTACCCACACCACCGTCTAACGTATCATTACCGGCACCGCCCTCTAATCTATCATCACCGACACCACCAAGAAGTACGTCATTACCACCGTTACCAAAGAGTATATCGTTACCTGCACCCCCCGATAACGTGTCATCCGTATTGCTACCATTAAAGATGTCATTCTGTGCGGTACCCGCAATGTTAAAGCCAAGGTCAAGTATTTGTTGATAGCTGAGTGTTGTGTTTGTAAAAATAAACTGACTTATACCAATGCTTGCACTTTGATTGTTTTGGTCAAACCCTTCAATATGAACTTCATCGCCACCGCCAAAATTAATCGCGAGTGAACCTAGGCCGAGTTGAATTT
>CAZDEC010000003.1:93442-93538 GCA_964504295.1 uncultured Thioalkalispiraceae bacterium | reverse complement strand
TTGGGAAAGATCATAAGAGGGGAACGGGTATGTTTATTTTGGGGGAGTCTGGTTGGGAAAGATCATAAGAGGGGAACGGGTATGTTTATTTTGGGG
>CAZDEC010000003.1:64142-93342 GCA_964504295.1 uncultured Thioalkalispiraceae bacterium | reverse complement strand
GAGTCTGGTTGAAAAAGATCATAAGTGCCCGTAAAGGAAAGAAACGGGCACTAACCCCCCCCCCGCGGAGCGGGGGTAATAGAACAATGAAGAGAAATTATTTAATTTTTTTGAGGTACTTACGAATGATCTTACTGCTTAAAGGAATATAACCATCCTTGATAACCACTTTTTGACCTGTTTTAGATAAAACCATTTTAATAAATTCACGTTCCAGTGGAGCAAGTGATTTATTAGGTGCTTTGTTTACGTAGATGTAAAGGAAACGGCTAAGTGGGTATTTTCCACTGGCTGCATTATCCGTTGAAGCGGCAATAAAAGGTTTACCTGGTTTTTTAGTTAATGGTACGGCACGTACGCCTGATGTTTTATAGCCAATACCTGAATAACCGATACCGTTCAAAGAAGTTGATACAGATTGAACAACCGATGCAGAACCGGGTTGCTCATTGACCGTTGATTTATAATCGCCTTTACACAATGCTTTCTTTTTGAAGTAACCGTAGGTACCTGATACCGAGTTACGACCAAATATTTGCAAGCTACGGCCTTTCCATGAACCGCTTAAGCCAACATCTCCCCAAGCCGTTACTTCTTTACTAAAGCCGCATTTACGTGTCGATGAAAAAATAGCATCTACTTGTGGGATGCTTAAACCTTTAATAGGGTTATCTTTGTGTACATATACTGCTAATGCGTCGATTGCAACAGGAATAGCCGTTGGTTTGTAACCGTATTTCTTTTCAAAAGCCTGTAACTCTTTGTCTTTCATCTTGCGGCTCATTGGGCCGAAGTTTGATGTGCCTTCGGTTAAAGCGGGTGGCGCAGTTGATGAACCAGCTGCTTGAATTTGAACATTGACATTTGGGTAAGCGCGTTTGAATTCTTCAGCCCAAAGCGTCATTAAATTTGCAAGTGTATCGGAACCAACACTTGAAATATTGCCTGATATACCACTTGCTTTGTTATAAGCTGGAATATTACTGTCTATTTTTGCTGCTGCCATTGCTGATGGTGCAAATGCAAGTTGGCTGGTAAGTAAACCAACGCTCGCAATAGTTAAAAGGTTTTTCATTTGGTAACTCCTGAAAGTCGTTAATGTTATATTTTAAAGATATATTTATTACACAAAAGGATTATGTTCTAACTTTATGAATAGTTCATGACAGTTATATGACACTTTTATGAATCAGTTTTTTTTCCTGTAATACGTGTTGCAGGAAAAATACAGGTAAAGGTACTGCCCTCATGGACCTTGCTTGTTATTTCTAACCGGCCATCATGACGCTCCAGAATATGTTTGACGATGGCAAGCCCGAGACCCGTTCCCCCAGATTCACGCGAGCGATCAACGTTTACCCGATAAAATCGTTCGGTAAGATGCGGGATATGTTGATTGGGTATTCCTGGGCCGGTATCTTGTACGCTAAAAAAAGCCTGCTCATTTTTAACTTTCCATAAAATATGAATATTGCCTTTTTCGGGGGTATATCTCACGGCATTATTAATAAGGTTAGAGAATAAGCTATAAAGTTCTTCATAATTACCCGTTATATTCGTATTGCTTTTTAATTCAAGCTTAATAACATGCTGTTTTTCGCCACTAAGTAGTTCTGCTGATTCTTTGATTGCAGTCAATAAGGCAGCGATATCGATAATATTATCGTGCTGGTCTGTTGGACGTGTTTCAAGTTTGGATAGAGACAGTAAATCACTGACCAGTCGCTCCATCCGCTTAGATTGACCATACATTGTATTGATGATTTTTTTTAATTTTTCAGGGTCGGTAGGTGTACTGCCTTGTAAATTTTCCAGATAACCGGAAATGACTGTAATAGGTGAACGCAATTCATGTGAGGCATTAGCAATAAAGTCGCTCCGCATTGCTTCAAGACGACTGACATGGCTTATATCACGACAAATTATCAGCGTTTGTTTTTTTACGTAGGGGATAATCTGTACCGCCAGTTGCTTGCCTGGATATTCTGGCGAAGCAATATTTAATGCCAGGCTAAAATCTTTTTTATTCAGGTAACGCATAAAAGCAGGATCACGGAATAAATTGCTGATGGGTTGGTTAGCATCTTCCGGATAGCGTATGCCGACAAGCGATTCAGCGGCATTATTAGACCAGTCTATTTGCCGGTGTTTATTTAATATAATCATCGCATCAGGTAAGGCTGAGGTTGCTTCCTGAAAGCGACTAATTGTTTCATTGAGTAGATGTTTGTTTTTGTTGCTGGTTTTTTCAAGTAAAAAAAGTTGATTAAATATTTCTCGCCAATAACCACGGCTATCAGGTGGTTCGGTGCTATCACGTTGTAATAACCAGCGATGCAGCTTTGAAATATTGTTAAAGGTAAAAATGATATAGGAAAATAAAACGATGCTGACAAATAAGACCTGTAGATTGAACAGGTAGCCTACAGCAGAGGCAAGTACGATAGATAAAAATAAAAACCAGAGTTCACGTTGTAATTGGGGATGCATTATTGTGCAGATAACCGGTAACCTGAACCGCGTACGGTCTGGATTAAATTATGATTGTTGGTCGGTTCGAGCGCTTTTCGTAGACGACGAATATGTACGTCCACGGTGCGTTCTTCAACATAAACACTATCACCCCAAACACCATTAAGCAATTGCTCGCGACTGTAAACCCGCTCCGGTGAACGCATAAAAAAGGCGAGTAAATTGTATTCTGTTGGGCCAAGTGGAATAGACTGGCCATGGCTGGATACCCGGTGTGAAGTATCATCAAGCACTAGCTCAGAAATACTGAGGACGTCGGTTGATACAACGGTGGATGATCTGCGTAGTAGAGCACGAATGCGTGCAAGCAATTCTTTGGTTGAGAAAGGCTTTCTCAAATAGTCGTCAGCGCCACTTTCTAAACCTTCGAGCATATTATCTTCTTCGGTTTTGGCGGTGAGCATAATCACGGGTACGTTGGCGGTTTTCTGGTTTCTACGTAAACTTTTAATATAGTTTATTCCGCTTATACCGGGCATCATCCAGTCGAGTAGAATTAAATCCGGCAGGTGTTGTTTCACAAGAGCTTCTGCCTTATGAGCGTCACTTGCTTCTACACAGTGGTATTTTTCTTCTAGCGACATAGCGATCATTTCGCGAATCGCATATTCATCATCAACAATAAGAATGGTTGGTTTTTTAACGTCTGTATTATTCATGCGGCTATTTAAACAGAGGACTATGACAGTTTTATTACAGCTAAAAGAGTCAGCATAGGTAAATTTTTATTATTAGTATATTCAAAATTAAAAATAGTATTATGTTCCATCATTGATTTTGTCAGATTTTAAATGATAGCGTCAAAATAACGATAAAAATCCCTAATTAAATCAATCACCTGGTATATCATGATGTTCTAATGCCATAATATTGACTCACGCTATGAAATAATGGAACTAAGCTGCTGATCTTCGGTCTTATTTTGTACACATATTAAGCAATTCTTGTTGGCACAGGAACTGCATTAGAGATTGTGTATTATGAAATTCTCCTTAGGTTAGATAAACTTAGGGGCACTTTTCCTCAAAGTGCCCCGTTTTTTTGCCTAAAATTTAACTGCCAGCCTAAATTAAGCTCAATCGTGCCATGCGCTAAAGCGGTGACCTTTGTTTTGAAAACTTTATCACACTGTTATTTTGTTATAGCTTGATTTGTTACACTTTGATTTTGCTACACTGGGCAACATGACAGTTATAGAATCAAAAAAAATCTTCTCTGGACGTATTATTACCTTAAAGCAGGAAAAGGTTCGTTTGCCAAATAATACGGTTGATGAACTCGAGATTGTTCACCATCCGGGGGGAGCGGCAATTGTTGCGGTGAATGAAAACACCGAGGTTTGCCTATTGCGTCAATACCGTCATGCAATGAAGGACTGGGTCTGGGAAATTCCGGCTGGTATTTTAGAGTCAAATGATCTCAATCCTTTGCACCGCGCTAAAGCAGAACTCCGGGAAGAATCTGGTTGTATGGCCAAACACTGGCAAGCACTGGGGCTGATACAAAGTTCCCCTGGCGTGTTTACTGAAAAGGTTTATCTGTTTTTAGCCACAGAGTTGGCGTTGGGCAAACAACAGCTCGAGCACGGTGAAGTGCTTGAGGTGCACTGGTTGCCTTTGCAGGATGCTATTGAGCAGGTTCATGATGGTATTATCAATGATGCTAAAACCTGTATTGGTTTGTTTCGAGCAGCAAAAATTTTAAATACTAGTTCGGCATGAGGCAGAAAGATAATGCTGGTAAAACGAAGCCGCTTATTGGGATAAGCGAGTGCTTAACCAATAGCATTGTTCGCTATGATGCTAAATCACAATTCAACAAGACATTACTCTCTGATTTATCTGAGTATTTTGAGCTGTTACCAGTTTGCCCCGAAGTAGAATGTGGTCTAGGTGTACCACGGCCACCGGTAGAACTGGTTGAGATGGATGAGGCTGTTAATGTGATTGGTCGCGATAACAAAAGCCTGAATGTGACAGAGCCGTTGATAAGTTATTGCCGGCATAAAGTATTATCGTTAAAGAATTTATCGGGCTATGTTTTTAAAGCGCGTTCGCCTAGCTGCGGTGTGCTGACTACCCCCGTGCATAACTTAAAGGGAAATATTAAACGTTACACGAATGGCGTATTTGTTGAGGCATTATTAAAACAATACCCATTGTTACCGATTGCTGACGATAGCATGATAGATAAGCAAGAAGCCTTTGATGTTTTTGTAGAAAATATTTTAAGTTATAACACTTTTGTGCCGTTAACTTGAATCTACTGTTGTTGAAATAAGAAGCAGTGTTTACGTTTATGATAATGCTATCGCCTGCGGATATACTCGTTTCAAAGGTTAACGGGGCAGCAGTGGAGTCAGGATAATAGTTAAAAAATATTTTTGGCTTAGGTATTATTCAGAAACAACAAAACAAATTTTTGCGCCACCAAGATCACTTGAGGATATATTTAATTCGGAATGATACATCGCAAGTATATCTTGCACGATAGCTAGCCCGATGCCATGCCCCGGGGTAGAGCTGTCGGCTCTAAAACCACGTTCGAGAATTTTTTTACGGCTTTGTTCAGCGATACCGGGGCCATCATCTTCAATGCATATCGAACATTTATTGTTTGCTTCAGACAAGGTGAGTGTGACTTGCCCCTTTGACCATTTAAAAGCGTTTTCCAGTAAGTTACCAAAAAGTTCGAGTGCATCATCTTCACCAATTGATATGGCTTGTGTGATTGTTAGATTATGTTTTACCGAAATATGTTTATCGATATAAACTTTGTTGAGTGTTGAAAGAATACGTTCGATAGTTTTATTGAGTGTTACCGAGCTTTTAGACAATGACTTACCTGTGCTTGTCGCACGCTGTAATTGGTATTGAATTGTATTATCTATTTTAGAAATATGTTCATCGAGTGTTTGGGTTAATTCGTTTGAATCAAGTTTTTGTATAACGCTACGAATAACGGCTAGTGGTGTTTTTAAACTATGCGCAAGGTCACCTAGGGCATTTTTATATCTGTTTTGACGTGTCTGTGCATGTTCAATAAGTTGGTTAATACTTTTACTTAATACCTGTATTTCTGGTGGATAGCGACCTTGAATGGTTTCCTGTTTCCCCGATTCAATCGCATTTACTTCATTAAGTACATCTTTTAGAGGCAGGAAGCCCCAATACAATAGTAGGCTTAATGCAATGAGTAACAATATAGCCATGCCTGCAAGCCAACTCCATAAGGTAGTACGATACTCGAATATTTGGTGATTAAAATTTGTCAGGTCACTTTGAACATTAAAGGTAATATGAATATTACTGTTACCGGCTAACCAGTTTACCCCATAACTTAAATTATAAAATTCTGTGTCGTCTATTTTGCTCGGCTTGATTTGTTGTTTGCCTTTATTCAGGCTAATGGGTTCAGGACTTGTAATACCAATAGTTGATAGAGAGCTCCAGAGTACTTTATTATTTGTATCGGTAATATAAGCATATAACCCAGATGCAGGCAGGCTGAATTTCGACTCGAGCAATGATGCAGCCATACTGATTTTTCTGTCACTGCCTATTTCTGTTGCGGCCATTAGCAGATACAGTTGGGTTGTTAATTGTTCCTGCATGGATGTTTTGTTAGCTTTGTAAAAAGCTTTATCGAGTGTGTAACCCGTTCCGATAATAAAGAACACCAAAATTAAAAGACTGCTAATGATTAAGCGTAATTTTATCGACATGTTTAGTTTGGGCTTGGAATTATTCTTCTAATTTATCAAGTGTAAACCGATAGCCACGACCACGTAGTGTTTCGATTAGTTTTAGATTGTTTTGAGGGTCGAGTTTTTTTCGCAGCCGACCAATCATTACCTCAATAACATTACTATCGGTATCTTCATCATGTGGGTAAAGGTATTCATTGAGAGTGCGTTTTGAAACAACGGCTCCCGCGTGTCGAATGAGGTATTCAATGGTTCGGTATTCAAAGCTTGTTAAATCGATAAGCTCTCTGTCACAATGTATTTTTTGGCTAGTGGTATCAATTTTAATCGGTGGGTAGTGTAAGGTTTCATTTGTTGTACCGATACTTCTGCGTAACAGTGCTTTTAAGCGAGCGAGTAGCTCTTCTATGTGAAAGGGCTTGACTAAATAATCATCGGCTCCGGCTTCCAGTCCGTTAACTTTATCCTGCCAGCTACCGCGTGCAGTTAAAATAAGAATGGGGAGTTGTTTTCCGGCTTTACGGATTTTTTTTATAACCTCGATGCCCGATATTTTGGGTAAGCCAATATCGACAATGGCGACATCAATTGGAAATTCTAATGCAGTATGGAGACCATCTTCACCATCGGCGCAGGTATCGACCATGTATTTGTGCTGCTCAAGATGTTCGCGTATCTGCCCTTGTAATGTGAGTTCATCTTCGATAACGAGTACGCGCATATTGTGACTTAGGACTATTAGTTGAGTATTTCGCCTGTGCGCCCGTCAACGAAAACACTGACGACATCGCCAGACTGACTGACAATTTTTACCCGATAGACTGAACCATCAAAGGTTACTTTTAGTACTCGCCCTGGAACGTATTGCTGTGCAATGCCGGCGGCTTGTTGTTTACTGACAGGAACGCTTGCGTAGCGAGCGATGACATTAAAATCGCTGGAAAATAATGTCGCTGAACTGGCATGAGAAAGTAATGGCGTGCACAAAAACAACGTGAGGAGTATGGCGCGTAATGTAAGTGACATTGTTGTCTCAATTTTTGCTAAATATTCCTGTAGCATACACGTTTAGACTGTTTTTAAAAAGTCAGCATGCCCATACTGACGGTTTTTCGTAATGGCTCAGTATAGGCAATATGATTGAGCTTAAAGGTGTAGATCCAGACTGAAGCCGGGAAGAATGATTTGGCTTCTGATGATGCTCTGTCCTCTATGTATAGGCCGATATTCTCTGTAATAGGACATATCGGAGTGACGATTGTAATAGCCGTGGCCAACATAAGGGCGTCCGATATATTCCTGTCCATAATATCCATGCCCAATGTCATAATAAGGCTGTTCATAATAGTCGTCATAGCCGTAGCCATATTCGCCGGCAAAACTCACCGAGCTTATGCCAGCAAGAACAATAGCACTAACTAACTGTTTTATATTGATAATTTTCATGTCTCTGCTCCTGAATTAGTCTATCGGATGGTAAACTCTGAATGATATAGGTTAAGAATAGCAGAGGGGGGCTGAATAGAGGCTGAACAGGCTTGTTTTTTACCGGGAAAGTACGATTTCTTTGATATTGAACCGGGCTGTACTATCCGGCAACAATCAAACGCGATGAATCCATTCGAGCATAGGCTTTATTCATGTAAGTATCCAGCTCATTTTGTTGCTGTTTTAAGGCATTAATTTCATCAATACGAATATTAGGGTTCTCTTTTTGTAAGGCACTTAGACGCTGTATTTCTAGATCAAAATCAGCCTTCATGCTGTTAATTTTTGCGGCTGTTTGGGTTGCACATTGACTGGCGGCAATCGTTTCCGCTTTGGCGAACATGGCTTGTAAATGTTCCTGATGATTTTTAATGAGTTGGGTAATGATTTGTTTATTCAGTTGCAGTGGCACGCCATGCAGCGCGTCAAATTCAAATCGCTCACTTAAATCTGTGCAGCGGGCATCCATTACAACTCGTATCACCGCCGGTGGCAGGTGACGATTTATCTGTAATTTTTGTGGTGCAGTACATTCAATTACAAAAATGCACTCGAGCAAAATGCTGCCTTGTTTTAGGTTTGCCAGTTTAACAATGCTTAAAGCAGTATTACCGTATTCATGCGATACCAGTAGGTCAATTAAATTTAGCACCATGGGATGTTCCCAGGTCATAAAGTACATATTTTCATGAATTAGAGCATGATGCCTATCGAAGGTGATGGTGGCGCCTTCATCCGGTAAGTCGGGGAAATGGCTGATAAGCATATGGTCGGTTGGGTGCAGGGTAAAACTTTTTTGTGCATGAAAATCAAAATTAACACCGTACATATCAAATACACCGGAGAGGTATTTTTCTAAACTGCGGTCATGATCCCAATATTGTATGTTAGCGGCAATGTCGGTGGCTTCAGTTTGTTGATAGGGGTTTAGCTCGAGAAAACGATCCCGGCCTTGCTGTAGTTTTTGGCTAAACTCATTGGTATCGGCTTTTACCATGTACATAAATTGTTCGATAGAAAAAGCATCAAAGTCCGGGTTAATTAAATAATTATTTAATTCCGGCTTATGTTTTTGCAGAACAGCCTGGCCAACCTGGCATATTTGCATAAAGGTATTCAAGCCTTGGCTATACCATTGGTACATAATGGACTGCGCCGAACGTTCAAAGTAGGGAACGTGTAAGTGAATGGTTTCGAGCTGGCCAATTCTGTCAAGCCGTCCGATACGCTGCTCTAATAAATCCGGGTTGTAAGGCAGGTCGAATAAAACCAGGTGATGCGCAAATTGAAAATTGCGCCCTTCGCTACCAATTTCAGAACAAATTAAAACCTGAGAGCCGTCTTCCATATCAGCAAAAAAAGCGGCCGCCCGATCTCGGTCAATAATATTCATGTTTTCATGAAATACCGCCGCCTGCTTGCCGTATTTTTCACGTAAGGCTTTAGCTAAGTCAATGGCCGTTGTGGCATAAGCACAAATAACGAGGACTTTTTCGTTACGATGTGTTTTGAAAATATCGGCTAGCCAGTCAATGCGTGGATCGATATCGGTCCAGTGTGCACCTTCATCATTAAATACATTCTGATAAATTACCTCGGGTGTCAGTAGCAAGGGAATGTTTAATTTATTGGTTTCATTTGCTTCAATATAGGTATGAATCAAGGTGTTATAGAGATCGGGTGCTTTTAATGGGTAGGCATGGCATTCACGTAGCGGGAAACCTTTAATGGCGTTGCGTGTGTTACGAAACAGAACACGGCCAGTACCATGTTGGTCGGCAAGAATTTGTATTAATTGTTGACGGTATTTATCATTATCCTGTTGCGTATTAAAATTATTTACCAGAGATAAGTAACTTTCATTTTTCGCGAAAATCTTGCTTAGTGTTTGTATCGATTCATCATTTAGCGTATCAGCATCGAGTAAATTATCGACGACATGGGCAATGGTTTTAAATGAGTCAACTTCGTCTAAAAATTTATTAAGGTTATGATAGCGATGCGGATCAAGCAGACGTAGTCTTGCGAAATGGCTCGCTTCACCTAACTGTTCAGGTGTTGCGGTGAGTAATAATAAGCCGGGAATAGTTGCCGATAATTTTTCGATATAAGTATAAGCCTGGCTGGGTGAGTCTTCGGACCATTCAAGATGATGTGCCTCGTCGATCACTAATATATCCCACTCAGCTTCAATAAGTTGTTGCAGAACGGTTTCCCTGTGGGTTACAAATTCCAGACTGCATAATAGTAATGGCTCGTCTATAAAAGGGTTATGTTCTGTTTCAAGCGTATCCTGATAACGTTCCTGATCATATAAGCTCATTTTCAGGTTAAAACGTCGCAGCATTTCAACCATCCATTGGTACATTAATGCTTCGGGCACAATAATTAAAATACGTTGCGCCCGATCAGAAATAAGTTGCTGATGAATAATTAAACCGGCTTCAATTGTTTTGCCCAAACCAACTTCGTCGGCGAGTAAAACCCGCGGTGCACTGCGATTGGCGACCTGGTGTGCTATATAAAGCTGGTGCGGAATTAAACTGACACGCGGGCCGAGTAACCCGCGGGTTTGTAATTGAGATAATTCATAACGCTTGAGCAGTGTTTCATAACGTAAGTTATACCAGAGTTGCTTGTCAATCTGGCTGGTCAACATACGATCACGGGGTTTGTTTAACTGAGTTGAATGGCTGAGTTCCCCCTCGGACAGTAAGTAATGACTGCCATCTTCCTGAAGGCAATGGTAAGTAATTAATCCTTCATGCAATGCCAGTTTTTCAATGCTGTAATGCAATCCCTGTTCGGACTCAATTTTATCACCTTCGAAAAAAACAACACGTGTTAGCGGTGCCTGACCAATGGCGTAAACACGGGTTTGTTCGCTGGCAGGAAATAAAATACTGACCCGGCGTATTTCAACATTGGTTACAACACCAAGGCCTAAATCCGTTTCAGTATCACTAATCCAGCGTTGGCCAACTACAAATTCAGACATAGGTTCTCTCAAGGTTCCACTTATTCAAAATAACAGGGAGGTAAAAAAGGATGCTATTCTATAGCATTCACCCGCTATCAGTATAGAAGGGAACGTTGAAAAAACACTATAATTGTTTGTCTACAAATATTGCAATTGATGCTTGTCAACTTGCCTGTAAAATAATTTTTTTTCACGTATACTTTGATGAAAGTAAAAATCATTTGAATTAAATGGACATTTTGTGACGCCGCTTGAATCTTATCAGCATGACCTAAAACGCAGTAATTTTAAGGCTGATGCAGCACAGTTACATGCTGTTGAGTTAACAAATGCCCTATATGAAGAGCTACTCACCGCCAATCTAAAAACCAATACTCAGCATGGTTTCCTGGCCGGTTTATTCAAAAGCAAGCCTGCCTATATAAAGGGCTTATATTTCTGGGGCGGTACAGGCCGGGGTAAAACTTATTTAATGGACTGTTTTTACGAATGCCTGCCATTTAAGGATAAACACCGAATTCACTTTCACCATTTTATGCTAGATATCCATGAACAATTATGTACCTTGCCTAAGTCACCCGACCCGCTGGTTATTGTTGCAGAAAAATTTGCCGCGCGTTACCAGTTGTTATGTCTGGATGAATTTCATATTCATGATATTGCCGATGCCATGTTAATGGTGGGTTTATTAAAAATACTGGTTGATAATGGTGTAACCATTGTTGCTTCTTCTAACATTGCGATAAAGGACTTATATAAAAATGGCCTGCAACGCGAACGTTTTTTAAGCGTGATTGATTTGCTTGAAGAAGTAACCACAGAATATAATTTGGGCGATGATATCGATTATCGATTTAATATATTAGAAAAAAGCGCAACTTATTTTGTTGGTATAAATGAGGAAACCAGTAAAAAGTTAACGGCGTGTTTTGAAAATATTGCGCCTGTAAAAGCAAAACATGATCGCCAGATAAAAGTTAATAATCGATATATTGATTACGTCGCTTGTGCCGACGATGCTATTTGGTTTGGTTACAGCGCAATCTGCAAGTCAGCTCGCTCAGCACATGATTACATTGAAATTGCACAAATTTATACCACAGTGGTTATTAGTCAAATTCCTGTTATGGATGAATCGTATGACAGTGCGGCAAAGCGCTTTATACATTTAATCGATGCATTGTACGATCATAATGTAAAATGTATTTGTTCAGCAGAAGCTGAGCCGGGGCAACTCTATACAGGCAAACGTCTGGCATTTGCATTTGAACGCACCGTTAGTCGTTTAACCGAAATGCAAACAAATAATTATTTAGCCTTGCCACATGTTGTAAATGGTAAACGCACGGCTTATGTAGAGAGTTGATTAAAAATGCTGTAACCACAATAAACACGACTAACACCGGTGAAAATAAATATTTTTTGCGTTGTGTTCTTCGTGTCCGTTGTGGTTAAAAATCTTTAGCTCGGCCTTATAGCACCCCAAACCCATAAACCAGCATTTTACTTAGAAGAGCCGGTGCGTCTCTATACGGAACAGTATTATTATTTCGAATAATCTGACGGCCTTCTTTTGATACAACAAATTTAATAAAGTCTTTTACTTTTTTAGAAGGAGAGGGGCTGGTGACAAGATATAAAGGTCGATACAAGTCATACTTCCCTGTGGCAACATTTTCATAAGATGGAATTTTACCGTCGAAACCTATTATTTTTACATTTCGTTTGCGGGCACTACTAATACCGGTAATACCCATAGCATGGAGGTCTTTTACGACGGCTTTTTCAAGTGGGCCGGATGACTTAACGATAAATTTTGAATTGGTTTTGAATTTTTTATTGCGATCTTTAAACACATATTGCCGAATAGCATAACCTACACCCGAAATAGTTCCTCGACGAATATATAAATTGATGTGTGCGTCTTTACCGCCGACTTGTTTCCAGTTGGTGATTTTGCCGGTGTAGATTGCTTTAACTTGCTTCGTTGAAAGAGAATTAATGGGGTTGTTTTTATTTACAATAATTGCAAGCGCATCCCAGGCAACAGGGTGTAGTGATGCATGAAGCTCAATACGGTCAACCTCGGGTAAACTCATACGGCAGGAACCGCCGAGATCCATTTTCAGGTTAGCTGCATCGCGAATGCCGCGCGTGGCACCGCCACCATTGAGTATAATTTTTACCCCGGTTTTGGCTTCATAAGCCTTTGAAATTTCTTTCATAAAGGCTTTCTTGGTTATCCCACAACCAGCCCAGCTAATCGTGTTTTTATCCGTTTCAGCGAATCCTGTCAGGCTGAAAGATAATGAAATAAACAGAATAAAGCTTGTGGTTAAAAATAACCTTGTTTTAGAACTTAACAACATAATTGACCTTTCCTACAAATAAGTATCACAAGCGGTCTATATTACGCTATTTAAATCTTTTTTTCTTATGTATAAGTTATTGATAATATGGGTTTTTTACTCTAGATATAGCTGCCCAGGTATTAATACAGGTTGTAGCATGATTTTTTGTGTCGATATTTTGACGTCGGAAACAGGAGTAAGTGTATCTTATTGAAAACCATGTAAAGATTATTTTGACACTAAAAATATTGTTTTACTCTTGTTTGCTTTTTATAAAAAGTTGTTTTGACCCTATTATAATAGGCTGAAATAAAGTGTGACATAAAGCAGACTTTATTGTATCGATTCTTGCTTTATAAAAAATAGCGACTAAGGTTAATAACAATATTTAATATCGAGCTTTTATCACATGGTCAACACGCGGTTACAAAATGGATTTAGCCGACAACAAGTCGCCAATATTACTGGCCTCAGTGCTCGCCAACTAAACTATTGGCGGCGAACTAAAATTATCGAGCCATCGAGTCTTACTCAGGGTGGCCATGCGCGATATTCATTTACCGACCTTATTGCCTTGAAAACAGTTAAACAATTATTAGAGCATGGCGTGTCGTTACAAAAAGTCCGTAAAAGTATTTCCGCCCTATTGCAATATCTTCCGTCACAGCAGCAACCTTTTAGTGAATTAAAAGTGATTGCGACAGGTGATGTTGTACTGGTTTTCCATCAGGGGGTCGCGCTCGATGCGGTAACCGGGCAGGAGTGGATTTTAGAGATTGCCGATTTAGAAAAAGAAATTGCGCAACAATATCCAGAAACCTATCAACTTGTGGTTGAGCAAGATGATTTGTTTGCAGTAAGCAAAATACCATCAAACAATATAACAGACAAAAAAGTAAGTTAAGGAGAACGGGGTTAGTACGCTGGTGCTGAGAAAAGATATTTAATTTTTACAGCACATTTTTTATTTAGACAAACATTCACTGCTACGGCAGGGGAGGAATAAAATGAAAATTATAGCAATAGCTAATCAAAAAGGTGGTTGTGGCAAGACGACCACGGCAATTAACCTGTCCGCTTGTCTTGGTTATATATCGCAACGTGTTTTACTTATTGATATGGATGCACAAGGCCATGCTTCACTTGGCTTTGGTAAATGCGGTGATGAGTTGCCAACACTTTACAATGTGTTTTCCGGTCAACGTAGTATTCGTGACGTTATCATTCATGACGTATATAAAAATGTTGACTTAATTCCAGGTTCGATGGCCCTGGTTGCTGCCGAACATCATTTAACTGATTGGTCGCAGGAAGATGAACTGGCTCGATTGCTTGGGCCGCTAGATGTTTCCTATGATTTTATCATTATAGATTGCCCGCCAGCACTCGGCCGCTTATCAGTAAACGCTTTGCTTGCTTCAGATGAAGTAATTATTCCACTTGAGATGAGCCTGTTTTCTCTGGACGGTATTGAACGTATTAGTGATACCATTGAGCACCTGCAAGCAAGAAGAGGCACATTACTACCCTTTAAAGTATTGCCGACAATGGTTGATAATCGCACTCGCTTGTGTCGAACATTCTTACGCAAGGTATGGGAGCGTTTTCCAGATAACGTACTCCCCGTTATGATTCATCATACGGTGCGCCTGAAAGAATCGGTTTGTTATAGCTTGCCTGTTTGGGCTTATGATTCAAAATCAAGTGCGGCGATTGATTATATGAAACTCGCCGAAGTGTGTTTGAAAGAAACCTTGCCAATGAGTTTGCGAGAACCTGTAACGCACTACAATGTAATCGAGCAATGCGCGTAAATCTAATTTAAAAGTTTAACCCTGGACTCGCACGAGTCATTTCCCATCCCCGCGTACGCGGGGTTTTTTTTGATGCTGTACTTTATTATTGAATATCATTATTATCGTCGAGATTAATGATATCGAAGGCTGTCTGTGTCAAAGAAATTAGAAAATAGATTGAAAAAAATTGTTGATGCTCATGCTGTAGAGGCGCTTCAGCAATGCGGTATTGGCCTTGAAAAAGAGTGTCTACGAGTAAATACAGAAGGTAAAATATCACAAACGCCACAGCCTGTGTCGTTTGGTTCTGCTTTGACGCATCCTTATATTACCACGGATTATTCTGAAGCCCTGTTAGAGCTTATCACCCCACCGTGTCGCTCTGTTAACGATGCGCTGGATTTTTTGTGCAATATACAAAAATTTGTTTACGATAATCTGGACAACGAATTTCTTTGGTCATCGAGTATGCCCTGTGTGGTTGCTGGTGAAACAAGTATTCCTCTGGCCAATTATGGCAGCTCCAATAGCGGCCAGATGAAACATATTTATCGGCGAGGCCTGGGCTATCGCTATGGCCGTGTTATGCAGGTTATCGCCGGGGTGCATTTTAATTTTTCTTTTTCGGATGAGTTCTGGCGCGCATATCAGGTAATTGAAGAAAGTACAGAATCGCCGCAGGCATTTGTATCCGAATCTTATTTTGGCGTATTGAGAAATTTAAAACGTTTTGGCTGGGTTGTACCTTATTTATTCGGTGCATCACCGGCCATTTGTAAATCATTTTTAAACGGCCAGGACACGCCGCTGCAAACCTTTAATGAAAATACGTTTTATCATCCCTATGCAACGTCACTGCGGATGGGCGACATTGGTTATCAAAACAATAAAGAAAACGAAAAAGGAGTGGTGGCTAATTATAATAGCTTACCTGAATACGTTAATAGCCTGCGTTATGCGACTGAAACACCTTGTCCTGAATATGAAAAAATTGGTGTCAAGGTTGACGGGAGTTATCGTCAGCTGAATGCTAATATTTTACAAATTGAAAATGAATATTATTCGACTGTTCGTCCTAAGCAAATCTTAATGGGTGACGAGAAACCTTCTCTGGCATTATCACGACGGGGCGTTAAGTATGTCGAGTTGCGTTCACTCGACGTCAATCCTTTTACGCCAATGGGCATAGATGAGCCGCAAATGTATTTCTTGAAAACTTTAATGTTGTATTGTTTATTACTCGAAAGCCCTCCTATTTTACGCAATGAAGAAGTTGCAATTGATATAAACGAAATAAATGTTGCGCACCATGGGCGTGATCCTGATCTGAAAATTAGCATTGCAGGTAAAACGCTCAATATGCGTGAGCAAGGTTTACGCCTGTGTGACTCAATGCGAGCTTGTTGCGATATTTTGGATAAAGGTTTGAGCAATACGCCACATTTGGATGCCTTGTTGGCACAACAGGAAAAGTTTAAAAATCCCGAAGTAACCGCTTCGGCTAAAATGCTCGAAGATATGAAAATGCATAACGAAGGTTTTTTCCATTTATCAAAACGCCTGTCAGAGCAGCATCGTGATTACTTTTCGAGACTTGAGCTGGCTGCCGATTTTAGACGAGAGTTTGTAAAGCTTTCCCTGGATTCTTCGGAACAGCAACAAGCTATAGAAAAAAGCGAGAATCAGTCATTTGATGAATATTTGGCAAGTTATTTCGCACAATAACAGCGTGTTTTATGAACTTCGTTGATATTTAGGGTCTATTTTGAAGCGATTTATATTTTAGGAAAAGTTGGGAGATTAATTTTGATATTGAAAAAACAATTTCTGGCTGTATTTGTCATGGCCTCTTTTATTGCTAGCAGCCAGTTTGCTGTTGCTGCTAGTTTAACCGACTTTAAGGGCAACTCCAGGACGATAGAAAGCTATGCCGGCAAAGGAAAATGGCTTTTGGTGATGTTTTGGGCTTCGGACTGCCATATTTGCAATCGCGAAGCACATGAATATGTTGATTTTCATTTTACCCATTCGGATAAAGATGCGACTGTTTTGGGTGTTTCAATTGATGGAAAAGTAAAATTTAAAGATGCGGTTAAATTCATTAAAAAACATAGTATTGATTTCCCTAATTTAATTGGCGAGCCGGAAGATGTTACCGCGATATACAGCAAATATGCAGAATCACGTTGGGTAGGTACTCCCAGTTTCTTATTATTCAATCCAAAGGGCGAGCTTAAAGCGGCTCAAGTCGGTGCTGTACCACCAACGGTCATTGAGAATTTTATGGAACAGGCGGCAAATAAAAACAAACCGGAGAGTCCGAAGGCGACAAAGTAGAATGGGGTTTTGAGGTTGAGTAGCCGAATTGTAAAGTAGTTTTAAAATGGTGTAAGGCATTGCCCCGTACACTTGAACCATCGCGTTCAAGTGGGTGCAGCTGAGATGCTTTAGGATTCCCAGTCGAGCTGGGCATTCACACCACATCGTCAAATTAGCTCCCGGAGATATGGAATAGGCTCAAAATAATCCGGGGCAACACGTTTACAGTTACTAAGCGTAGTGATAAATATTTTTTTTGCTAGATTGAATTTTCTAATAGCTTTTGCTACCTCTAGGTAACATTTAATATGTTTTCTTAAATATTAAGTACTTATAAGCAGTATTTAAAATAATTCTTTTTAAGAAAAATAAAAAAAAATCATTTAGAATAGCCGCAGCTGAACCAGAGCTGGCAATATGTCTGAATCTTGTTGATTTTAGCTTTTTAGATTGCTACGTAAGTTGTATCTAGTCCAAATACTGAGGGTTTTATGTCGAGTTCATTTGTTGTCCTGGTTAATGGTGAAAGCCAGATTGAATATGATCGGGCAAAAACGCTGCCAGCCAGACAATTTGAGTTTTTAGACAAGATGGACGATAAAATGTCGAAAGGTATCGTCCTGAACAGCTGCACTATTGCTGAGCCAGATATTGTACAACGAGCGCAGTTTGTTTCAATGCAATTGATTGCTGCATTAATTGATAGTAATGATCAGCTTATTGCTGCTAGTTGCGCCTATCTTGCGAACCGGCTGCCTGATTTAAAGCAATTAAAAGTTGATGAGAATTATAATTTTGATTTGATTTTTGACGAAGAATATAAGAATAAAGTACAGGTCGCTTTTAACGCTGGTGATTTGAAATCCCCGATACACTAATTATTAAAGAATGAATATTATGTTAACGATATTAACAAAAATACGCCCAATGCGAGTAGTCTTAATACTTTTAGCAATTACTTCCCTTGTTTTAAAGGCTAAAATAGGTACGCCAGTATCGTATGATGGTTGGGCAATGATTGAAACAGTCTTTATTCCCGTGATGGCACCACTGATCATCATGGTATTCCTGTTAGACAGCCTAATTGCAAGTATCTGGTTTACGCAAACGACGGGCGAAGAAAAAAGTCGTTATAAACTGATATTGGCGGTTAATTTAACAACGATTATTATTATGTTATCTCTCTGGATACCTTTCTTTATTTACCTTTTGACCTAAAGTAGTTATGCGAAGCAGTGGTATGTTGGAGTTGCAAATATGGCAAAGTTAATCCAGGTAAAAGATGGTAGCGCAGGCATTGTGTTCCCGATTCAAAAAGCAAAAATAACGCTTGGCCGTGATGAATCAAATGATATTTGTTTAAACGACAGCCTAGTGAGCAAGCACCATGCTGTTATCGAAATAACCGTTAATAATGAGCTCAATGGTGCCTACGAATATATTTTACAGGATTTGGAAAGTACCAATAATACCTATGTAAACGATCAAAGAATAAACCTGCACCGTCTCAGTGAAGGTGATCGTGTTCGAATTGGTACCAATAATTTTACTTTTGATGACTCCGAAGATCAGCGTCTGGATGAAACGGCTAAATTACATAAGTCGTGGATACCGGGGGTTTATTATACTAAGCCTAAATAGATGTTTTTTTAATTAAACGACTATTTTGCTGAATAAACTGTTCAATAAAACCATAACTTTGCGCACTGCTAAAGCGCTCCACTTCTAAACCTTTTTCAAAAAGTATAATTGTCGGAAACCCGCGCACCTGATATTTTCCTGCAAGCTTCATATTTTCACCGTCATCTACTTCCAGTTTTGCTAGTTGAATCGCACCAGCATAATCGGTAATAATTTTTTCAAGGATAGGCGCAATCACAATGCATGGGCCACACCAGTCAGCCCAAAAGTCGACGAGGATGGGTTTTGTTGTCGATGCCTGAATAACTTTTTTGTCAAAGTCATCCAGGCTTACGTTAAATAAGTTTTCAGAAGTCATGGTTTAAGTTATTTGTGTCTCAGGGAAGGTTATTGCTTACGGGTAAAAGTCCAGTCTGTTTCGGTGGATAATTTTTTGTTAAATTTATAACCGTCTAAGCTAAAGGATTTAATATCTTGCGGGTCTTTGATTCTGTTCTTTATGATGTAGTTGCTCATTAAACCGCGTGCTTTTTTGGCGTAAATGCCAATTATTTTAAAACCATCGTCACGAGCTTCTTTAAATGCCGGGGTAATAACAGTGCCGTTTAAATTTTTCTTCTGGATAACTTTAAAATATTCATTTGAAGCAAGATTAATTAAGGTATTTTCTTTTTGCTTTTTAAATTCTGCATTAATGGCTTCAGTAACCCGGTTATCCCAGAATTCATATAAGTTTTTGGTATTTTTAACGGCTAGTTTTAGCCCCATTTCCAGTCGATAGGCCTGCATTAAGTCAAGTGGGCGCAAAATACCATAGAGGCCGGATAAAATTCGTAGGTGCTTTTGAGCAAACTGCAAATCTTTGGCTTTAAACTCTTCAATATTTAAGCCGGTATAAACATCCCCTTTAAAAGCAAGTGCAGCTTGCTTGGCGTTTTTTGGTGTGAAAGGAGTTTTAAATTTCTTAAATCGCTCGATATTCAGGTCGGCAATTTTATCGCTCACTTTCATAAGTTTTTTTATATCGTTGCGAGAATAGAGACGCATTTCACGTACGAGCTTATTGGATTCGTTTAAAAAATCGGGTGTCGTGAATTGGCTTGTTTGAGGTGTGGTCTCAAAATCAACAGTTTTTGCGGGCGAAATAACAATAATCATTGGTACAACCTTTGGTTATTTAGCCGCCTAGTATAAAGCTTGTTGGCATAAATATAAAACCACTTCAATGTAAAAGCTGCACCGAAGTCATTTGATTCGATTAGTATGGTAAACTTGAGGCTTATATTTATGAACTGACTGCAAATTATGATTAAATCAACCAGTACTAAAGCCTTACTGCTTATAACGATATTAACGATGTCTTTCGCAACGGTTAACAGCGCAGAAAGCAAGAGTACGACTAGCTATAAAGTTGGACAGATTGCGCCGGGATTTAAATTAAAGTCCTTAGCTGGCAAAACGTATACTCTTGCCGGGTTGCGTAAAAAAGGTCACGTGATGCTGGTTTTTTGGGCCGTTGAATGTGTTTATTGTTATGCACATGTGAAGGACTTTAATGCCATACATGCGAAATATAATAATAAAGGCTTAACCATTGCCGCTATTAATATTGCTGCAGAATATAATGACGATGTAGCTGAATATGTGAAAGATAATGATATAAAGTATTTGATATTGGCGAATCGGCTGGATAATTTAGATGTGGCTGAAGCTTATCACTCTGTTGTTACGCCAACGATTGTACTTGTTGCGCCGAATGGTCGAGTTGTTTTTTATGGGTACTCTGTGCCTGAACTTTCAAAATTTATTAAATAGATTTAAATATGCCTCTAAACTCTAATGCTATAATCGACACTCCCAATCCCCCAGCCAATATTCACCCCGAATTCGAATGGCTTCGTAGTGAAGTGATTCATTCGCTAAATTTAACGGTGGAAGAATATCGGCATCGCAAAACCGGTGCCAGTCATTATCATCTAGCGGCTGAAAATACAGAAAATGTTTTTCTTGTTGCTTTACGAACGGTGCCGATGGATTCAACCGGCGTAGCGCATATTCTTGAACACACCGCATTATGTGGCAGTAAAAAATACCCGGTGCGTGATCCTTTCTTTATGATGATTCGTCGCTCCTTGAATACCTTTATGAATGCCTTTACCAGTAGCGACTGGACGGCATACCCCTTTGCCAGCCAGAACCGAAAAGATTTTTTTAATTTACTCGACGTTTATTTAGACGCGGTATTTTTTTCGCGGCTCGATAAACTGGATTTTGCGCAGGAAGGCCATCGGCTGGAATATGCGGAAATTGATAATCCAGAATCGGAGTTACTCTATAAAGGTGTAGTGTTTAATGAAATGAAAGGCGCACTGAGCTCGCCGGTGAGTCAGGTATGGGAAGCTTTATATAAGCATTTATACCCCACCACAACCTACCATTATAATAGTGGTGGCGATCCTGAATGTATAACCGATTTGTCCTACGAGCAATTACGGTCTTTTTATAAAACCCATTATCATCCTTCAAATGCGGTGTTTATGACTTACGGTGATATTCCTGCAAGTGAGTACCATAAAATTTTTCAGGATAATGTATTAAAGGATTTTGATGCATTAGATAAAGTGATTAAGGTTGACGATGAACAGCGTTACAAGTCGCCTGTGGTTATCGAAGAAAGTTATGGTATTGATACAGATGAGTCATTAGAAACAAAGTCTCATGTTGTGATGGCCTGGTTATTAGGCCATAACACTGATTTAGAAGCGGTGCTTAGCTCGCATTTGCTATCGAGTATCTTGCTGGATAACAGTGCTTCACCACTAAGAAAAGCATTGGAAAAAACTGATTTAGGTCAGGCACCTTCAGGACTTTGTGGTCTGGACGATTCAAACCACGAACTGACATTTATGTGTGGGCTTGAAGGTTGTAAGGCAGAGGATGCGCAAAAAATTGAAGAATTAATTTTGAGCGTGTTTAACGATGTGGCAACAAATGGCGTACCCCTTGACGATGTTGAAGCAGTGTTACATCAGCTTGAGCTAGGGCAACGTGAAGTGAGTGGTGATGGTTATCCTTATGGTTTATCAATTATTCTAGAAGGTTTATCCTGTGCAATGCATCGCGGCGACCCTGCTGCTTTATTGAATATCGATCCTGTTATTGAAACCTTACGGGAAAATATTCAAGAGCCTGAATATATAAAGAACTTAATAAAAACAAATTTAATGGACAACCTGCATCGTGTGCGTTTGACGATGAAACCCGATGCAGAACTTAATCAAAGAAAAGACGCAACTGAAAAACAAAAGCTTGCAGCTATTAATGCCAAACTCGATAGTAGCGCGCGGCAAGACATTGTTGCGCAAGCTCATGCATTAGAAGAACGTCAGGCAAGCAAAGACGATATTGATATTTTGCCCAAGGTGACATTGCAGGATGTGCCGCTTGAAATGTCGATAGCAACGGGCGATAAAATAGACGTAACAGGAATGCCAATCTCGGTTTATTCGCAGCCAACCAATGGCCTGGTCTACCAACAGGTTATTTGCGCATTGCCGAAAATTGACAGTACGCTTATACCCTATTTACCGCACTATTCAGGCAGTTTAACGCGGTTGGGTGTTGGCGCTAAAGATTATCTTACGGTACAAAACTGGCAGTATAGCGCCACCGGTGGGCTTAATGCATTTAATACCCTACGCGGTGCGGTCGATGATGCCAATAAACTTTCGGGTTACTTTGTACTTTCGGGCAAGGCGTTATTACGCAATCAGAAAACCCTGACCGAGATTATGCATTCTACGTTCGATGCCGTTCGTTTTGATGAGCATGCACGTATTCGTGAATTAATATCGCAAAAGCGTGTGCGTGCCGAACAAAGTGTGACTGGCAGCGGCCATAGCCTTGCGATGCTGGCAGCAGCGGCAGGCGTTAGCAAGGCCGCCCGGTTGGCTCAATCACTTCGTGGTCTGGATAGCATTAAAAATTTAAAACAACTGGACGATAGTTTGTCCAGCGAAGCGACACTAAAAGCATTTGCTGAGAAGTTGGCGAGTATCCATCAGTCAATTCAGCGAATGCCGCGTGAGTTTTTACTCGTTGCCGAAGCAGAAGAGTTAGAGAACAGCCAGAAAGTAATGCTCGAGCCCTGGGGAGCGGTATCGACAGGCGGAGCCGGGGCGTTATTTGACTTTGAAACCGATATTTCACCGGTAAGACAGGCCTGGCTGACCAATACACAAGTTAATTTTTGTGCCAAAGCCTATTCTGGTGTGCCATTAGAGCACGTTGATTCAGCCGCTCTAACGGTTTTGGCCGTTTTTATGCGCAATGGCTTCCTGCATACCCGTATTAGGGAAAAAGGTGGAGCTTACGGTGGTGGCGCGAGTTATGATTCGGAAACCGCGTCTTTTAGATTTTATTCCTATCGAGACCCTCGACTGGTTGAAACTTTGCAGGATTTTGACCATTCTATTGATTGGCTTGTATCAACTCAGCACGATCCGCGGCTATTAGAAGAAGCTATTCTCGGCGTAGTCGGCTCATTAGATAAACCGGGTTCGCCAGCCGGTGAGGCTAAAGATGCCTTTCAAAACCAATTGTTTGGCCGAACATCTGTACTGCGGCAAGCATTTCGGCAACGTGTATTATCGGTCACACTCAATGATTTACGTCAGGTAGCTGAACGTTATTTACAAGCTAGCTCGGCAAATATTGCGGTTATTACCAATGAAACGAATTTAACCAGCAGTAATCTCGGTCAATCATTAGGAATTGAACTTGAAGTCTTAAAATTATAAGGTAATATGATTCATCACAACTTTCATCTAACACAAAGAGAAGGAATAATATGGGTGTGCTAAAAGAATTAAAACAACAAGCACAGTCGATTTTGCATCAGGAAGACGCTCATTCAGACAGTAATAAGTCTCTGAATGAGCTACATCGTAGTAATGTCGTCGACAGCTTAAGAAAAGTTTATGATTATATGCACGAATTGCTGGATCAACTGCATTTAGTTAAACCAGTCGTTCGCGTCGATTTTCAGATGGATGATAAATTGCTTGAAGGCTTTGAGCAAAGAAATTACGAAATCCATGTGCGAAGTAGCTACGACGATGACGTGGTAGGCTTTATTTTAAAGCTGGAACGTAAGGATAATATCGATATAAGCCTGGGATCGTCAGATAATATTCAGGATGTTATTCGAAAAATTAAAAATGCGGGCTGCCTAATTGCTGAACAATCGACCTATAATCTTGAACTGCAGGGTATTATACCGTTTAGAATTTATTTTAAGTCCAGTTTTGACGAAAACCGTATTTATGTGATTATTGACAATTACGATAAATTAGGTAGCAAGCAGTATAGTTTGAAAACAGAATCGATAAATGATGAATTACTGGATGAATTTGGTAATTTAATTTTACGCCGAGAGTCTAAATTTATAGAAATGCTTGAAGAAGGGCGTAGTGATAGCTCACAAGTCACCAAGCTTAATGATACGGCCGATGATCTGGAGCAGGCGACCTTAACCCAAAACATGAACGAATCACGTATTAAGGCGTTATTCACTCGCGGTCAATATATTTATTTAACCTATCACGAACGTATTACCGAAGCCTCATCTAAAAGCAATGATATTATGTTTGGCCGTAGTAAAAGTAGCAATATAATTGTTGATACGGATTGCGTATCTCGCTTTCATGCCAAGCTGGTTTATCGTAAAGGTAAGTTTGTTGTTATTGACCAAAGTACCAATGGCACGTTTATAAAAACTCAGGGTGGTCAGGAAGTCTTTATACAAAATGAAGAGTATCCTTTGTCGGGTTCAGGTTTTATAAGTTTGGGTAAAACAGTTTCCGTTGATAACGACCATTTAATTTATTTTTCTTGCCAATAATTAAAAATAAATGCCCGCAGTAGACGTGGCAGGCATTTATTCTTTGCGACTGTTGTTCAGATAACCCCAAATTTAATATTTACTCTCATTCGCATAGTTAACTTTTAGTTCCCGCCCCATAAACTCGTAACCATCGAGCATTTTAATCGCTGTTTTAGCGTGGTTTTTATTCATTTCGACAAAGCCAAACCCGCGTGGCTTACGGGTTACTTTATCCGTCATCAGACGAATATTGTGGACGGTGCCATGTTCGGAAAAAACCTGACGTAATTGCTGGTTAGAAGCACGAAAAGGCAGGTTGCCAATAAATAAACTAACCACTTCAGCGGGGCGGTTTTGGAAAGAATTAATTAATTGAGCGACGATCGCGCCAATTAGCACTCCAATCATTAAAATGTAGGCCTGGTATCGTGCTGCATCTTCAATGCTGTTGTTGAGTGAACCTAGAATGAAATAACCAGCAATGCCGGTAATTAAAGCTATAACTAAAGCAATGCCGATAATTCGTAAGGAGGGTAGTAATGATTTCATATAACAATTTCCATAAGCTAGGGAGCAACGTTGGTTGCTATCAAAAAAAACGCAGTATAACGAAAAAATATCGATAACTGAATAGCTATATTTTCGAATTTTTTCAGCGCTTATGGCAGATTAAATTTAACTGCCTATAATGAGTTAATGGTGCAAGGAAACGATTCAACCTTTTACGTCGAACTGGATATTACGGCGTCAGAATTTCGTCATTATTACTCTCAGAATATTAATAGAGTCATTACTGTGTGCCATACGGGACAAAAAATTCAATTCCCAGCAAATATTTTACAGCCTTTTGTTTCTCACTCAGGCGTACAGGGTAAATTTAAAATAGTGATTGATGAGAAAGAAAAATTTAAATCAATAAATCGTATAACCTGAAAAATCGAATGAATAATCCAGATATCAGTACAAAAAATGCAAATGAGTGCCTTGTTGCTCATCGGGGATATTCTATTAAGTACCCGGAAAATACGCTTATGTCTATTCAGGCAGCACTTGATGCGACTGCAAAATACATTGAAATAGATATTCAGTTAACAAAAAATACGCAGCCGGTACTATTCCATGATCGCGACCTATACCGGTTATGCGAACGTCGGCAATCGATTCATAATTATAATCTGGAGGAGCTTAAAACCTTCTCCAGTTTTTCACCCGACCGTTTTGGTGAAGACTTTAAAGGGGAACGTATTCCTGAACTGCTGGATGTTGTTCGTTTACTTAGAAAACATTCAGAGCTTACTTTGTTTGTGGAACTTAAACGGATAAGTATTGATATATTTGGTATTGATGAAGTGTTAAATGCGGTGTTGCCAGTCGTTGAGCCGATTATAAAACAATGTGTCTTTATTTCATTTTCACTTGATATTATTGAAGCCATTCGCAAGCAAACATCCTATCCGGTTGGGGTAGTTTTTGAATGTTGGGATTCGGTTATTACGACTGAGTATGAGCGTGTCAAAAAAATTAATCCAGAGTATATTTTTTGTAACATCAAGACATTACCCAAAAATGAAAACATTAAATTTCAGCGTAGTCGAATTGCTGTTTATGAATGTGCCGATTATACACAAGCACTTAAGGTGCTAAATCAAGGTGTTGATTTGGTTGAAACCTTTGATATTAAAAATATGATTAAAAAACTAGATGAGCAGTTAACAGGGTCTTGATGGGATATGATATTGCGGTTATTGGTTGTGGTATCCAGGGCGCCGGTGTTGCTCAAGCCGCTGCGGCTGCTGGTTATAAGGTTGTTGTGTTAGAGCAAACGGCAATTGCTGCTGGTACATCTAGCAAATCAAGCAAGTTGATTCATGGTGGTTTGCGCTATCTTGAAACAGCTCAATTTAAGCTTGTACGTAAAACCTTATTAGAACGTGAAAGGCTTATTAAGTTGGCTCCCGATTTGGTCAAGCCGGTTAAATTTTATATTCCAATATATAAAAACACCAAGCGTAAAGCCTGGCAGATAGGAGTGGGTTTGTTTTTATATCAGATTCTGGGTGGTTTTAAAAAATATACACGTTTTAAATGTTTAAATTTAAAGAGCCAACCGATAAAAAATTTGCGAACAGATAATTTAACTGCGATGTTTCAATACTTTGATGCGCAAACAGATGATGCCATGCTAACAAAAAGTGTTATGCAATCGGCGCAAGCATTAGGTGCTGATTTAATCTGTCCGGCTAAAGTAATTGGTTTGCCTTTTAATGGTTCGGCTTATGAAATTGAAATAGAGAATATGGGGAGTAAAATTAAAGCGGACGTTGTGATCAATGTTGCCGGCCCCTGGGTCAATATAGTATTAGACAAAGTGAAGGGCGTAGTGATTGAGAAAATGCAATGTGATCTGGTGCAAGGTGCGCATATTGTTATTGATGCGCCGGCACCTGACGGCATTATTTATGTTGAAGCACCTCAGGATCGGCGTGCTGTTTTTATAATGCCGTGGAAAGGCAAAACACTTGTGGGAACAACCGAAAAAAATTATACAGGTGATCCTGCTAAAGTCATGGCAACAGAAGAAGAGATTCAATATTTAAAAGAAATTTATTTGCATTATATGTCAACACCCAATGTTAAGGTTGTCGAATCATTTGCAGGCTTACGGGTGTTGCCAGAAGCCGAAGGTTCATTTTTCTCGCGGCCACGTGATACGGTTATTTTTAAGTCTGCAGAAAACTTAATAACCTTGTATGGTGGTAAATTAACCGGCTATCGCGTTACCGCAGAAGATGTTTTAAAGGAAGTGAAAAAAATATTAAAAGTTAAAACGAACAAGCCTCTATCGACAGAAAATATATATTTAAAATAGTGAGTACGGAATGCCATATGTTATCTCTTACTCTCTTACTCTCTTATCGCTTTAAGCAAGGCGCTGTGCCATTCACAAAATCTTTTTTGCAAGCCTTTATTTTCCTGCGGTTTAAACCAGTCGCCAATACCTGTTTCAGGCCAAATTTTGGGCTCACCTGCAAGTTTGTAAGCAACGCCTCGTGCTGTGGCCTCACATTCAACCGGGCGATAAACGGGCAGTTGTGTTAAGTCTGACAGACGCTGGCAAATTTCATCCTGCACGGTTAAGCCGCCAGTAATTTGTATCTGTTCGGGGGGGGATGACAGCTTCTTCATTTCCTGAATATTTTCACGAATTAAAAATATAATACTTTCTACAACGGCAACAATTTTATCTTGTTCATTACTGCTATGCAAAAATCGACTTTCAAAATCGGGTATCCAGAAAGGTGCGCCAAGGCCTGATACACCGTTTAAATAAATTTGTGAGAATTCCTGGTCATGGCTATTACTGGTTTTTTCTAACCATTGTTTTAAATTTTCGAATGCATTTTTAATGTTGAGCTCTTTACTCACAAAGTCAATTGCTGCACCGGCACCATTGATCGTGCCTTCTAAAACGTATTGACTCTGGTTTTCAGTTTGAAAGATAACACTGGTCAGTAGTCGACGGCCATACAGCATGGCATAGCCGGACGGTCTGGAAACAAAAGCGCCGGTGCCAGTATTAACATAGGCGGTATCTGGTTGAATTTGCCCATATGCATACATAGCAGCAGACTGATCACCCATGCATAATTGAATGGGTATATTAAAACCTGAAATACTTAATGTGCCAAAATGATGGTCCGATGGAACGCACTGGGGTAATAAGTCTGCATCAATTTCAAATAGCTTTAGCAACTCATGATGCCAGTCTTTTTTAATAATGTCCCACAGTTGAGTACGCGAGGCATTGCTGGGGTCGGCGTATAAGGGTTTTTCAGTTGCGAGATGGTGGATGATAAAGCTGGCCATCGGGCCAATCACCAATTCATTTTTTTGTTGCGCTTGTTTAACCGCATCCAGATTCTGTAAACACCAGCGCAGCTTACTGGCGCCATAGTGAGGGCTTAGAAATAAACCGGTTTTCTGGTGTATGTCCTGGGCGTGAGATTTTAATGATTTAATCGTCTTATGCTCACGCACATCTTGCCAGCTAATAACGGGTGAAACAGCTTTGCCGGTTACTTTATTCCAGCAAACTACATTCGAACGTTGTGTTGCTAAACCGGCGGAGGCGATATTTTTAGCTTTATCGCCGAGTTGTGTAACAACATCGTTAATGGCATTGTTAATTGAATCTAAAAGTTCGTCTGGATCATGTTCGACAAAATGTTCATCATAGCGTTGAATGGCTAAATCCTGATGTGCCTGGGCAATAATTTCACCTTTATTATTAAAAACGATTGCACGGCTGGCATGACCACCTTGATCGATACTGAGGTAGAGGTCGTTACTAAATCGTTTTGTTTCTGCGGGCATGAGTGTAAGTATTCATCCTTATATAATCTATCTCTATACTATCGGCATAAGTTTATAAAAGATTAATTAACCTGTGCCGCGCTGACCGCCAAGGACGCGGAAATGCAATAGGATTGTCGGGAACAATCC